>NZ_JBQQBX010000080.1:0-4280 GCF_052245475.1 Streptomyces sp. 7N604
TCCAGATGCGGGAACAACACCTCAAACTTCACGGCGAGTTGGTGGCAGATCGACTCGGAGACGCGCATACCACACCAACGAGCGGAATCGCGGGAAGCAACAGGTTGATTCTCTGCGAGCCCTTAGGGAGTGTTCGAAGTGCGGTGAGGACGCGCAGCCACAAGATCGGTATCCCTGTCACGGGCAGCGGGTCGACCGGGTTCAGGATCCGAGGTGTTGGCCGAGATCATTCTCGCGAGCCGCACTGTGGACTGGGGTGCTGGCGTCGGCTTTGTCCGGTGGGCTATGTTGCGGGGCGATGATTACCGGGACGGCATTGCGCCACACACGGATTGGTGACCCGGTGCTCTTCTGAGCGCCGTACGGGCCGGTGCGGGCCCGCTGTTCGATCGAGGATCTGGCGCTGTTGCGCGGGCTCCGCCTCCGTCGTGTTGATCACAGGCTCGGCACGTCAACCACGACAGGAGAATTCATGCCCACCAAGACGCTGCCGATTCCCACCGCGGACGGCCAGGCCGACGCTTTCGCCGCCTTTCCCGACCGTGGCGAGCGGCACCCGGGGGTGCTGCTGTACACGGACGCCTTCGGCGTGCGGCCCGAGCTGGAGGAGAGGGCCCGCGAACTGGCCGAGCACGGGTACTACGTGCTCGTCCCCAACCTCTACTACCGGCACGGCCCGGCACCGGTGGTCGAACTTCCCGAGCACATCGGAGAAGACATCCGACCCGCGGTCATCGCCCAGTTGATGCCCTTGATCGAGGCGCACACCACCGAACGGGTCCTGCGCGACGCCGACGCCTACCTCAGGTTCCTCACCACTCAGCCCGAGGTCAGCGCCGGACCGGCCGCCGTGATCGGTTACTGCATAGGCGCCGCCTTGGCGATGCGCACCGCAGCGGCCCACCCCGACCAGGTGGCCGCCGTCGCCGGATTCCACCCCGGCTTCTTGGTCACCGACGCGCTCGACAGCCCGCACCGCCTCGTCCCCAAGCTCACCGCCCAAGTCCACCTCGGCCTCGCCGAAAACGACATGCCGCCCGAGGACATCAACGAGCTCAACAAGGCCCTGGACGCCGCAGGTGTCGGTTACACCACCGAGATCTGCCCTGGCACCATCCACGGCTACACCATGTCCGACACCGAGGCCTTCAGCCCCTCCGCACTGCAGCGCCACTGGGACCGTCTGCTCCCCCTCCTCGACCGTACCCTGGCCAACAGCTGAGGCTCGGGCTCGGAAACCAGACCTGAAGTACACGGCTCCGGAGTCCTAGGTGTTGCTGGCCATGACGTTGTTGGCAGCAGAAACTTGGCGGCGAGCAGGATCAGTGAGTGATGCTGGCAACGCGCGTGGGCTTCCGGTATTAGTGGCTCTGTGAGGCGATGTGATTATGGCCGCGACGTTGGTTCGTCGCCCTGAACCGGAGCCAGTTGTCTCGGGGAGGGGCGCCAGGCTTCCGATGTGGTTGATGACTGCCCGTAGTCCGGGGCTCGGTGTGGCCCCGGAGAGTTCGTCACCAGCGTCGGTGCACGGTTGCCTTGCTGCCGGTCACCAGGCTTGCCGGCGGAACGTCATCGGTCACGACCGCGCCAGCGGCGACCACGGCATCACGGCCAATGCTGACGCCAGGAAGGATCGTGGCACCGGCGCCGATCCACACGTTCTCCGCCACATCGATGGGCGCGCCGCTTAGCCACCCCCGTCGCTCCTCAGGGTCGACCGGGTGACCGACGGTGATGAATGTGGCCTTTGGTCCGACCATCACGCGCTCGCCGAGCCGGATGCCGGCGTAGTCCAGGAACGTGCAGTTCTGGTTTATGAACACGCGCTCCGCGAGGTCAGTGAAGACCGTGGTCCGTGTAGAAGGGCGGATAGATCGTGACTCTCGTCGACAGCGGCCTGCCGAGGATCTGTTCGAACAGTTCCGCCTTGCCCGCTCCGTCCTCGAAGGGCAGGACGTTCAGGCGGGAGGTGAGCTCGGTGACCCGCAGGACCCTCTCGGCCATGGCCTGGAACTCGGCGCTATGGATGCGCATGAGACGGTCGCTGGACATGCCACGATCCTTTCTGGTGTACCCGTGACTGGATAAGACTCATTGGGCGCTGGTGGAGGCTGCTATCAGCAGCCGGTCGAGTCACCTTTGTCGGGGTTGGGACCTGCGAGCATGTGCGATGTCGCTGTCGCCGCGCCGTGGCGTCGTTGCCCAGAACGGGAGCCAGACCGTCTCAGGGAGCCTTGGCAGGCTTCCGAGGTGGGTGATGATTCCACGGAGTCCTGGATGTGGATTCGTTCTGGGGAGGATGAGAGAGAGTGGGTATGCGAGGGTCGGATTCACGATAGGGATGCGGCGTAGGTCGTAGTTCGTCGGCCAGATGTACCGGTCGCGTTCCCCAACGAGGGTGGCCACGTCCGCGGAGTCCGCGAGGGTGTCCAGGAGTACTTGGTCTCCAAAGTGCGGGCCTGCCGCGTCGATGCGTAGGTCGAATTCGGTGGCGAGCTGATCGTAGAACTCTGCCCATTCGCTTCGGGGCGCGATACCCGGCACCCATATCCGGTGCTTACGCAGCTGCGGTGGCGTCAGTCTTCGCGCGGAGGCGAGCGGATGTCTCGGGCCGACGAGAAGTTCCAGCGGAGAGTCGAACGCGTGAATCATGTGCACGTCGGGCGGCAGTGTGTCCGGGTCAGTGACGGTACGGAACGAGGCGTCGATATCGCCTGCTTCGACGGCGGCGACCGCCACGCGGGGGTCGTTGACCCGGAGGGTCACCACGTCGAGGTTGGTTTCGGGATGCGACCGCCAATAGTCGTGCAGAACAACGGCCTGCGCGCTTCGCAGGCCGAGAACGTCGATCCGAAGGGCCCGGGAGCCCGGCCTGACCGCGGTGATGGCGCGCTCGACACCCACGACGATGCTCCGCGCGTGGGGGAGAAACGCCTGACCATCGAGCGTCAGCTCAACCCCTCGCGCGGTACGTGTGAACAGACGGACTTCCAGCTCGCGCTCCAGGGCGGCGATCCGCTTGGAGACTGCCTGCTGCGTCACGCCCAACTCATCGGCCGCATGTTGCAACTGTCCGAGCTCGGCCGCCCGGACGAACGATCGCAATGCCTCGGTGTCCACTGGTTCACCTTAGGCAGGCACAACTGATCGTTGTGGCTCGCCGAGGATCGGTTGTTTGATCACGTTCCAGCGTGGCTGATGCGCTTTCAAGCATCCAAACTGTCGGTTGTCGCCAGGAGCCATGTGCGCGTGAGATTGGGGCTCAGCTTCGGGTGGCTGTGGTCGGCCTACGCCGTCAGCACCTACGGCACGTGGATCGCTTTTTCGGGGCATTTCCCGCTCATCGCGGTCCGGGTGCTGCGCTCGCCCGCATTCGCCCTCTCGCTCCTGGAAGCTGCCGGCCTCGCCGTTGCCGCGATCGTCGCGGTCCCACTCGGGCCGCGGGTCGAGCACCGGGCCAAGCGCCCCGTGATGATCGCGATGGACCTGATCCGCTTCCTCGCCACGGCGAGCGTTCCGATCGCGTACCTCCTCGGCCTGCTGTCCTACGGCCAATTGCTGGTCGTCTCGGTCATCTCCAAAACGGCGAGCATCGCCGTCACCACCGCATCCGGCGCGTACCTGAAGTACCTCGACCGACGCAGACCATCTCCTCGTCGCAAACGGGAGATTCGAGGACACGAGCTGGGTTGCGACCGCTGCCGGCCCGCCTCTCGGCGGAGCGCTCATCGGCTTGCTCGGCCCGGTCATCACCGTCGCCGCCAATGCCCTCAGCTACCTGCTCTCCGCACTCGGGGTCCTCCGCATCCGCGGAGGCGACATAGCAGCGCCGCGCGATGCGGCCACCAGTTTGCACGCCACCGACCTTCTGAGCGGCTGGCGATTCATCCTCCACGACCGCGTCCTACGACGCCTGTTCCTCAACTCCATGACAGTCAACGGCCTGATCATGGCCACCGGTCCGCTCCTGGTCATCCTTCTGCCAGGCCAGTACCACCTCCCCGCCTGGCAATACGGTCTCGCCTTCGGCATCCCGGCACTCGGCGGCTTCGTCGGCGCCCGCCTCTCCGCGCGCCTCGTCACCCGCTACGGCCAGCACCGCATCATGATCGTCTCTGGCTGGCTGCGCTCGATCTTCCCACTCGGACTCGCACTACTGAGGTTGAACTCGTGGTGTCGTGTCGTTGCTCAGGCGGGTCTGATGGTCAGGCCGGTCTCGGCGAGGCAGCCGTCTATGAGGTGGCTGCGGTACTGGATGTGCCGTAGGCCGCGTCGGATGC
>NZ_JBQQBX010000081.1:0-4111 GCF_052245475.1 Streptomyces sp. 7N604
AGCGGCGGGGACGCACCACGCAGCACATCCCGCCACCACGCGGCCTCCGCGGCACGCACCGGCGTCGCCGCCTCCTCCACCAGGCGCTCCGCCCAGCGGCGCAGCGACGTACCCACCGGCTGCAACCGCACCGGGCGGCCGGCCGCCACCTCCCGGTAGGCCTCCGCCACATCCGGCATCAACACCCGCCACGACACCCCGTCCACCACCAGGTGATGAACCAGAAGCAGTAGCACACCGGGCATGTCCGGCCCCCGGTCGAACCACACCACCTGCGTTAGGGCCCCAGCGGCCGGATCCAGCCGCCGGCGCGCCGCCTCGGTGTGTTCCCGCACCAGGTCCCGCTGGGCCTCCTCGTCCAGGCCGGCCGCGTCCACCCGCAGCACACAGGACTCGGCGCGCACGGAACCGGGCGGGGTGATCTCCATCCGGTCGCCGGCCGCGTCCCGGTGCAGACGGGCGCGCAGCGCGTCGTGGTGGTCCAGAACTGCCTGCACCGCGGCGACCAGATGGTCGTGGCGCAGCGAGGCGGGCACCTGGACCAGCCGTGACTGATTGAACTGGTCGACGGGGCCTCCCCGTTCGAGGAACCAGCGCACGATCGGGGTGAGCGGCACGGCGCCGACGCCCGCGCCCGGCTCCTCGGCCGCGATCCCGGACGCCTCGGTGACGACCTCGGCCAGGGCCGCGACCGTGCGCCGCTCGAAGATGTCCCGTACGGACAGCTCCAGTCCGGCCCGCCGGGCCCGGCTCACCAGCTGGATCGACATGATGCTGTCGCCGCCCAGGTCGAAGAACCCGTCATCGACACCGACCTCCGACAGCCCCAGCACCTCGGCGAACAGGGAGCACAGCGTCTTCTCCCGCTCCGAGCGCGGCCCGCGCCCCGCCTGCTCGCCGCCGTACTGCGGAGCGGGCAGCGCACGGCGGTCCAGCTTCCCGTTCGCCGTCAACGGCAGCTCGTCGAGGAAGACCACGGCCGACGGCACCATGTACTCCGGCAGCGACGATGCGACGTGCCCGCGCAGCTCCTCCTGGTCGGTCGGCTGCCCGGCGCCCGCGACGACATAGCCGACCAGCCGTTTGTCGCCGGGCCGGTCCTCGCGGAGGACCACCGCCGCCTGGGCGACATGGGGATGTGCGGCCAACGCGGCCTCGATCTCGCTGGGTTCGATGCGGAATCCGCGCAGCTTCACCTGATCGTCCACACGGCCGACGAACTCCAGCCGCCCGTCGGCGCGCCATCGCACGACGTCGCCCGTCCGGTACATCCGCTCCCCGCCGTCCGCGAAGGGATCGGCGACGAATCGCTGCGCCGTCAGCGCGGCCCGGCCCAGATAGCCGCGGGCCACACCGGCACCGCCGATGTACAGCTCGCCGCTGACCCCCGGAGCCACCGGCCGCAGCCCGTCATCGAGCACATAGACCCGGGTGTTCCACAGGGGGCGGCCGATCGGCACGACCGCCTCTGGCACGTCGTCCGCCGCGCGCAGCTGGTTGACGGTGGAGAACACGGTCGTCTCCGTGGGCCCGTACTCGTTCGCCACGACCGTGCCAGGACAGGCTTCCAGCACACGCCGCACCGCCACCGGAGACACCACGTCGCCGCCCGCCCAGATCTCCCGGACGCCCGCGAAGCACTCGGGGCGTTCCTCGGCCAGCACCCGGAACAGGCCGGCACTGACGAAAAGGCCGGTCACCTTCTGCGCGGCGATCACCGTGGCCAGGTCCGAAGCGTCGAGGCGACCCGCCGGGGCGACCACGATGCTGCCCCCGGTCAGCAGCGGCGTCCAGATCTCGAAGGTGGAGGCGTCGAAGGCGTACGGGGAGTGCATCAGGACCCGCTCGTGACGGCCCGCGCGCCAGTACCGGTCGGCCGCCAGGTGCACAACGTTGCGGTGGGTATTGGCAACGCCCTTCGGCGTGCCCGTCGAACCCGACGTGTACATCACGTAGACGAGCTGCTGGGCCCGCGTGGGGAGGTCCGGGTCGGTCTCCGCCTCGTCGTCGAAGTCCTCCGGGGCGCCCACCCGCACCGTGGGGGCGTCCGTCGCGAACCCGACCCGGCCGGGTTCCCGGTCGGTGAGCAGTGCCACGGCTTCGGTGTCCCGCAGGATGAACTCGGTACGGGTCGCGGGCTGGTGGGGATCGATCGGCACATACACGCCGCCCGCTTTGAGTACCGCCAGCGTCGACACCACCAGCTCGGCGGACCGCTCCTGGAGGACGGCGACCCGGCTCTCGGGCCGCACACCCGCCCGGATCAGCCGGTGCGCGAGGCGGTTGGCACGCACGTTGAGCTCGGCGTACGTGAGTGTCTGCGTCCCGGAGACCACGGCAATCGCGTCCGGCGCTGCGGCCGCCCGCTCCTCGAACAGCCCGTGCACGCTGCGCTCCGCCGGATAGTCGACGGCCGTGTCGTTCCACTCGGTGAGCAGTCGGTGCCGCTCGGCGGGGTCGAGGATTCCGACCGCGCCGATGGGCTGGTCCGGATCGTCGGCCATCGCCTCGAGAATTCGTACGAACCGGCCGGCGATGCTCTCCGCGGTGTCCCGGTCGAACAGCTGCGTGCTGAAGTCCAGGGCACAGCTCAGCCCATCGGGAGCACCGGACTCCGACGTGCGCTCGGCGATCTCGAAGGACAGGTCGAACTTCGCGGAGGGCGCGCCGAGCGGCCGGCCGGTGACCGTGAGTCCGGGCAACTCGGCGAGCGGGACTGCGCCGGTGCTCCGGTCGGAGTTGTCGAAGCTCAGCATGACCTGGAACAGGGGGTGCCGGGACAGCGAGCGCTCCGGGTTGACCACCTCGACCAGCCGCTCGAACGGCAGATCCTGGTGCGCGTACGCCGTCAGGTTCTGCGTACGGACACGGCTGATCAGCTCGGTGAACGTCGGGTCGCCGGAGGTGTCCGTGCGCAGCACGAGGGTGTTGACGAAGAACCCGATGAGGCCGTCCAGCGCGTCGTCGGTGCGGCCCGCCACCGGCGCGCCGAGCGGGATGTCCGTGCCCGCGCCGAGCCTGGTCAACAGGGTGGCGAGCGCCGCCTGGAGCACCATGAACGGGCTGGCGTGTGCAGACCGGGCCAGGGCCGTCAGCCGCTCGTACAGTCCGTCGGGCAGCTCGAAGGGCACCCGGTCACCCGCATAGGACGGCCCCGAGCCGCGCGGCCGGTCCGTGGGGAGCCCGATCTCCTCCGGCAGACCCGCCAACGCCTGCTCCCAGAAGGCGATCTGGCGAGAGATACCGCTGTCACCGTCCGCCTCCGAGCCGAGCACCTCACGCTGCCACAGGCTGTAGTCCGCGTACTGGACGGGCAGCGGCGACCACTGCGGGGCCGCGCCGCTCGTACGCGCCGCGTAAGCCGCGGTCAGCTCGTGCACGAGGATGGTGCGCGACCGTGCATCGCTCGCGATGTGGTGCGTCAGCAGCAGCAGAACCCGCTTGTCGCCGCCGGTCTCGAACAGCCAGGCCCGCAGGGGCGCTTCGGCGGACAGATCGAAAACGTACCTGGTGGCACGCCGCAGCCGCTCCGCCACCGACTCCTCGTCCACCCGCTCCACGGCCAGCGGGGGCCGCACGCGCTCCGGGTCCAGGATCACCTGGTACGCGCTGCCCTCGGCGTCCTCGGCGAAGACCGTATGCAGGCTCTCGTGACGCGCGGCCACGTCCGCGAGCGCGTCGCGCAGCGCATCCGCGTCCAGCCGCCCGGCCAGTTCGAGGCAGACGGCCACGTTGTACACATCGCTCGGACCCTCCAGATGCTGGAGGAACCACAGGCGCTGCTGTGGGTGCGAGAGCGGGATCCGGGCGGGCCGGGCCAGCCGGACCACTCCGCGGCGCGCTTGGGTGGCTCCGTCGAGTGCGGTGGCGAGCGCGGCGACGGTGGGGGTTTCGAAGAGCTGCCGTACGGACAGCTCGGCGTCCAGCACCGAGCGGATGCGGCTCACCAGCTTCGTCGCGAGGAGGGAGTGCCCACCCAAGTCGAAGAAGCTGTCGTCGATGCTGATGCCGGGCAGGCCGAGGACTTCGGCGAACAGGCCGCACAGGATCTCCTCGCGGGGAGAGCGCGGGGCCCGCCCGACCCACTCCGGACCGTAGTCCGGGGCGGGCA
>NZ_JBQQBX010000082.1:0-3190 GCF_052245475.1 Streptomyces sp. 7N604
GGGTGGCTGGTCGTTGTTTGAGAACTGCACAGTGGACGCGAGCATCTGTGGCCAAGTTTTTAAGGGCGCACGGTGGATGCCTTGGCACCAGGAACCGATGAAGGACGTGGGAGGCCGCGATAGGCCCCGGGGAGCTGTCAACCGAGCTGTGATCCGGGGGTGTCCGAATGGGGAAACCCGGCAGTCGTCATGGGCTGTCACCCGCATCTGAACGCATAGGGTGTGTGGAGGGAACGCGGGGAAGTGAAACATCTCAGTACCCGCAGGAAGAGAAAACAACCGTGATTCCGGGAGTAGTGGCGAGCGAAACTGGATGAGGCTAAACCGTATGTGTGTGATACCCGGCAGGGGTTGCGCATGCGGGGTTGTGGGATCGCGCTTCAGTCGTCTGCCGGCGGCTGGGTGAGTCAGAAACCGTTGATGTAGGCGAAGGGCATGCGAAAGGCCCGGCGTAGAGGGTAAGACCCCCGTAGCTGAAATGTCAGCGGCTTGCTTGTGTGATTCCCAAGTAGCACGGGGCCCGAGAAATCCCGTGTGAATCTGGCGGGACCACCCGCTAAGCCTAAATATTCCCTGGTGACCGATAGCGGATAGTACCGTGAGGGAATGGTGAAAAGTACCGCGGGAGCGGAGTGAAATAGTACCTGAAACCGTGTGCCTACAAGCCGTGGGAGCGTCGCACGCAGGCTTGCCTGCGTGTCGTGACTGCGTGCCTTTTGAAGAATGAGCCTGCGAGTTTGCGGTGTGTTGCGAGGTTAACCCGTGTGGGGGAGCCGTAGCGAAAGCGAGTCCGAAGAGGGCGTTTTGAGTAGCATGCCCAAGACCCGAAGCGGAGTGATCTAGCCATGGGCAGGGTGAAGCGGCTGTAAGAGGTCGTGGAGGCCCGAACCCACCAGGGTTGAAAACCTGGGGGATGACCTGTGGTTAGGGGTGAAAGGCCAATCAAACTCCGTGATAGCTGGTTCTCCCCGAAATGCATTTAGGTGCAGCGTCGTGTGTTTCTTGCCGGAGGTAGAGCACTGGATAGGCGATGGGCCCTACCGGGTTACTGACCTTAGCCAAACTCCGAATGCCGGTAAGTGAGAGCGCGGCAGTGAGACTGTGGGGGATAAGCTCCATGGTCGAGAGGGAAACAGCCCAGAGCATCGACTAAGGCCCCTAAGCGTACGCTAAGTGGGAAAGGATGTGGAGTCGCAGAGACAACCAGGAGGTTGGCTTAGAAGCAGCCATCCTTGAAAGAGTGCGTAATAGCTCACTGGTCAAGTGATTCCGCGCCGACAATGTAGCGGGGCTCAAGCGTACCGCCGAAGTCGTGTCACTCCAGCGTAAGGACCAACGTCTGCTGGGGTGGGTAGGGGAGCGTCGTGTGCCGGGTGAAGCAGCCCTGTAAGGGAGTTGTGGATGGTTCACGAGTGAGAATGCAGGCATGAGTAGCGATACACACGTGGGAAACGTGTGCGCCGATTGACTAAGGGTTCCTGGGTCAAGCTGATCTGCCCAGGGTAAGTCGGGACCTAAGGCGAGGCCGACAGGCGTAGTCGATGGACAACCGGTTGATATTCCGGTACCCGTGACAGTGCGCCAACGCTGAATCCGGTGATGCTAAGCCCGTGAAGCTGCGCCTGGTCTTCGGACTGGGTTGTGGTGGAGCCGGTGGTCCGATCCGGTAGTAGGTGAGCGATGGGGTGACGCAGGAAGGTAGTCCAGCCCGGGCGGTGGTTGTCCCGGGGTAAGGGTGTAGGACGTCACGCAGGTAAATCCGCGTGACTTCAAGTCTGAGACCTGATGCCGAGCCGATTGTGGTGAAGTGGATGATCCTATGCTGTCGAGAAAAGCCTCTAGTGAGTGCTGTTGCGGCCCGTACCCTAAACCGACTCAGGTGGTCAGGTAGAGAATACCGAGGCGTTCGGGTGAACTATGGTTAAGGAACTCGGCAAAATGCCCCCGTAACTTCGGGAGAAGGGGGGCCATTGCTGGTGATGGGGCTTTGCTCCCTGAGCTGGTGGTGGCCGCAGAGACCAGCGAGAAGCGACTGTTTACTAAAAACACAGGTCCGTGCGAAGCCGTAAGGCGATGTATACGGACTGACGCCTGCCCGGTGCTGGAACGTTAAGGGGACCGGTTAGTCACTCTTCGGGGTGGCGAAGCTGAGAACTTAAGCGCCAGTAAACGGCGGTGGTAACTATAACCATCCTAAGGTAGCGAAATTCCTTGTCGGGTAAGTTCCGACCTGCACGAATGGCGTAACGACTTCTCGACTGTCTCAACCATAGGCCCGGTGAAATTGCACTACGAGTAAAGATGCTCGTTTCGCGCAGCAGGACGGAAAGACCCCGGGACCTTTACTACAGCTTGATATTGGTGTTCGGTTCGGCTTGTGTAGGATAGGTGGGAGACTGTGAAGCGGGCACGCCAGTGTTCGTGGAGTCATTGTTGAAATACCACTCTGGTCGTGCTGGATGTCTAACCTGGGTCCGTGATCCGGATCAGGGACAGTGTCTGGTGGGTAGTTTAACTGGGGCGGTTGCCTCCTAAAGGGTAACGGAGGCGCCCAAAGGTTCCCTCAGCCTGGTTGGCAATCAGGTGTTGAGTGTAAGTGCACAAGGGAGCTTGACTGTGAGACCGACGGGTCGAGCAGGGACGAAAGTCGGGACTAGTGATCCGGCGGTGGCTTGTGGAAGCGCCGTCGCTCAACGGATAAAAGGTACCCCGGGGATAACAGGCTGATCTTCCCCAAGAGTCCATATCGACGGGATGGTTTGGCACCTCGATGTCGGCTCGTCGCATCCTGGGGCTGGAGTCGGTCCCAAGGGTTGGGCTGTTCGCCCATTAAAGCGGTACGCGAGCTGGGTTTAGAACGTCGTGAGACAGTTCGGTCCCTATCCGCTGTGCGCGTAGGAGTCTTGAGAAGGGCTGTCCCTAGTACGAGAGGACCGGGACGGACGAACCTCTGGTGTGCCAGTTGTTCTGCCAAGGGCATGGCTGGTTGGCTACGTTCGGGAGGGATAACCGCTGAAAGCATCTAAGCGGGAAGCCTGCTTCGAGATGAGGACTCCCACCCCCGTTGAGGGGTTAAGGCTCCCAGGAGACGACTGGGTTGATAGGCCAGATATGGAAGCCTGGTAACGGGTGGAGTTGACTGGTACTAATAGGCCGAGGGCTTGTCCTCAGATGCTCGCGTTCACTGTGT
>NZ_JBQQBX010000083.1:0-3041 GCF_052245475.1 Streptomyces sp. 7N604
CTCCCCGCGTCCTCCCCCCCCCCGCCACGGGGTTTCGATGGAGGTGCGTGGGCCGCTACGGCTGGCCGTAGCCGTCCAGGAACTGGCCGATCCGGCTCACCGCGTCCGCCAGGTCGTCCTTGTGCGGCAGTGTGACGATGCGGAAGTGGTCGGGCTCCGGCCAGTTGAAGCCCGTACCGTGCACGAGCATGATCTTCTCGGCGCGCAGCAGATCGAGCACCATCTGCCGGTCGTCCTTGATCTTGTAGACCTTGGGGTCGAGGCGGGGGAAGGCGTACAGCGCGCCCTTCGGCTTCACGCATGTCACGCCCGGTATCTGCGTCAGCAGCTCGTACGCCGTGTCGCGCTGCTCCAGCAGCCGGCCGCCCGGCAGCACCAGATCGTTGATCGACTGCCGGCCGCCGAGGGCGGTGGCCACCGCGTGCTGCGCCGGCATGTTCGCGCACAGGCGCATGTTCGCGAGGATCGTCAGTCCCTCGATGTAGCTGGCGGCGTGCGCCTTCGGGCCGCAGACGGCCAGCCAGCCGCTGCGGTAGCCCGCCACCCGGTACGCCTTCGACAGGCCGTTGAAGGTCAGCGTCAGCAGGTCCGGCGCGATGGCGGCGGTCGGGGTGTGCGTGGCGTCGTCGTAAAGGATCTTGTCGTAGATCTCGTCGGAGCAGACGATCAGACGGTGGCGGCGGGCGATCTCCGTGATTCCGCGCAGCAGTTCGTCGTCGTATACCGCGCCCGTCGGGTTGTTCGGGTTGATGACGACGATCGCCTTGGTGCGGTCGGTGACCTTGCGCTCGATGTCCGCCAGGTCGGGCATCCAGTCGGACTGCTCGTCGCAGCGGTAGTGCACGGCTGTGCCGCCGGACAGCGACACGGCCGCCGTCCACAGCGGGTAGTCCGGCGCTGGGACCAGCACCTCGTCGCCGTCGTCGAGCAGCGCGTGCATCGACATCTGGATCAGCTCGGAGGCGCCGTTGCCGAGGTAGATGTCCTCGACGTCGAGCTCGATGCCCTTGGTCTGGTAGTGCTGCATCACCGCGCGCCGGGCGGTGAGCAGGCCCTTCGCGTCGCCGTAGCCGTGCGCCGAGCCCACGTTGCGGAGCATGTCCTCGAGGATCTCGGGCGGGCAGTCGAAGCCGAAGGGCGCCGGGTTGCCGGTGTTCAGCTTCAGGATGTGGTGACCAGCCGCCTCCAGCCGCATTGCCTCCTCGAGTACCGGGCCACGGATCTCGTAGCAGACATTGGCGAGCTTGGTTGACTGGATCACCTGCATGTCCGACACGATACGGCCGTGTGAAGGAAGCGGCGCGATGTTTTCCGCCACGCGGACGTATGGGTGGGCACGCGCGCGGGGCCCGAGGCCCCGTCCTACGTCCCGGGCGCCCGCCGGACCGACCGGCCCGCGAGGACGTCCGTGCGCCGGCCGTCTTCGATGACAAAGCGGCCGTCGATCAGGACATGCGGAATGCCGGTGGGGAGGGTCCGCGGAGCTTCGAAAGTGGAGCCTGCGGCGACCGTCTCCGGATCGAAGAGGACCAGGTCGGCGCGGTAGCCCTCGCGTACGAGGCCCCGGTCGGGAAGCCGGAGCCGGGCCGCCGGGCGGGACGTGAGATGCGCCACGCACTCCTCCAGGGACAGCACGCCGAGCTCGCGCACGTACCGGCCCAGGTAGTGCGGGAACGTTCCGTACGCGCGCGGGTGCGGCTTGTCGCCCTGAAGGATCCCGTCGCTGCCGCCGGTGTGGACGCGGTGTCTCATGATCGCCTGCACGTTCTCCTCGTGTCCCACGTGCTGGAGGATCGTCGACCCGAGCCGGTCGCCGAGCAGGAGGCGGCGCGCGGTGACGAACGGCTCCTCGCCGCGCTCGGCCGCGCTGCGGGCGATCGTCCTGCCGACGTAGACGGAGAAGTCCGGGTCCGAGACGCCGGAGATCTCGATCGTGTCCCACTCGATCGGCACGCCGTGACAGCCGTCGGCGCCCTCGACCTCCATCGCGTGCCGGATCCGCTCGGCCGTCCCGTCGTCCCGGAGGCGGGCCAGGACGGCGTCCGGGCCGCCCTCGCTCGCCCAGCTCGGCAGCATCGCGACGAGGGTCGTGCAGCCGGGCAGGTAGGGATAGGTGTCGAGGGAGATGTCCGCGCCGCTCGCGAGCGCCGCGTCGAGGAGGCCGAGCAGCTCGGGCGCGCGGCCCTTGTTCACGCCGAAGTTCATGGTGGCGTGGGCGAGATGGAGGGCGCACCCGGCGTCCCGGGTGAGGGCGACCATCTCCTCGTACGCCTCGAGGGCGCCGGCGCCGTACGAGCGGTGGTGCGGGCAGTAGTAGCCGCCGTGCTCCGCCACGACGCGGCAGAGTTCGGTGAGTTCGGCGCCGGAGGCGTACATGCCGGGGGTGTAGGTGAGGCCGGAGGACAGCCCCACGGCTCCCTGGTGGAGTCCCTCGGCGACGAGCCGCTTCATGCGGTCGAGTTCGGCGGCGGTGGCGGGGCGGTCGTCCCAGCCGACGGCGAGCATGCGGACGGTGCCCTGGGGGATGAGGTAGGCGGCGTTGACGGCGATGCCCTCGCCGTCGAAGCCGTGGTCCAGGCGGTCGAGGTACTCGCCGACTGTCCGCCAGTCGAAGTCGATGTCGGAACCGTCGCCGTTCCAGCCGGTGATCTGGGTGCGGACCTGGGTGAGAGTGCGGTCGTCGACGGGGGCGTAGGACAGGCCGTCCTGGCCGATGACTTCGAGGGTGACGCCCTGCGCGGCCTTCGCCTCGTGGGAGGGGTCGCGGAGGAGGGCGAGGTCGCTGTGCGCGTGCATGTCGATGAAGCCGGGGGAGAGGGCGAGGCCGGAGGCGTCGACGGTGCGGTTGGCTGTGGGGCGCGGGCCGGAGCCCTGCGGCACGATGGCGGCGATGCGGGCGTTGTCGACGGCGACGTCGGCGCGGTACGAGGGACCGGCGGTCCCATCGATGACTTGCGCGTCGCGAATGACCAGTTCCATGGCGGCGACCGCCTTCCTGCTCGACTCGTCCCACGCCTGACGGCGCGGGCTTTTCCCCACCC
>NZ_JBQQBX010000084.1:0-2975 GCF_052245475.1 Streptomyces sp. 7N604
CGGGTCTGTCAATCGAACGGTGTAACCAGGGTGGTTGGGGTTACTGACGGGCTGCTGAGAGTCGGCCGTCGAAGGTGATGTCGAAGGCGTTCAGGGCGGTCTTCCAGCGGCTGGTCCAGCGGGCCTGTCCCTTGCCGGTGGGGTCGAGGGACATGATCGCCATGTAGACGCATTTCAGGGCGGCTTGCTCGTTGGGGAAGTGGCCGCGGGCCTTGACCGCGCGGCGGATCCGCGCGTTGACGGACTCGATCGCGTTCGTCGTGCAGACGATGCGTCGGATCTCGGTGTCGAAGCGAAGGAACGGGGTGAACTCCTCCCAGGCGTTCTCCCACAGCTTCATGATCGCCGGATACTTCCTGCCCCACGCCTCGGCGAAGTCGGCGAACCGTTCCAGGGCGGCTTCCTCGGTCGGGGCGGTATAGACGGGCTTGAGCACCTTGGCGATCTTGTCCCAGTCCTGGCGGGCCGCATAGCGGAAGGAGTTCCGCAACAGGTGGATCACACAGACTCCCCCTGTCAACCTTCCTGGTTCTGGATCTTCTTGCGGCGTATTGCGTCGATTCTGTCGAGGGCATGCCGACTGGCCGCGGGGTAGGTCTTGATCACCTCGCGGCTTCAGCGGCCGTCGGTCAGGGGATCAGCTGGTCAGGATGGCCTCTGGACGGTCCTTGAGGTGGAGGGCGGGGTCGTAGCAGGTGTGGTCGGTCCAGCAGCGCCACAGGACGCGGATCCAGCGGGCACCGAGGCCGCGGATGGTGCGGTGGTGTGGCTGACGGCGGTCTCGGGCCTGCTCGTACGCGTCATGCACCCAGGGGACTTCGCGGGTCATGTTGAAGACCCACCAGTCCACCGCGTGGCGCATGCGCTTGTTGGCCGAGTAGCGGAAGCGGACCTGGCGGGTGCGGCCGGAGGCCCGGGTGACCGGGGCGACGCCGGCCTCGGCCAAAAGGGAGGCCGGGGTGGGGAAACGGTCGCGGTCTTCACCCATCTCCGCCAGCAGTGTGGCCGCGCAGGCGCGGCCCATGCAGGGGAAGCTGAGGAAAATCGGCGCATCCGGGTGAGCAGCCAGCAGGGCGTCCACGCGCTTGTCGAGGATGCGGATGTGGTCGTTGAGCAGCGCGAGTTGCTCGGCGAAGAGCTGGGCTGTGAGCTGCTTGCCGGCCACGGTTCCGGGGGCCGCGGTCAGCAGGTGCGTCCGCAGGCGTTCCACCAGCACCTCGGGGCGGGTGCGGCCGGAGTAGCCGTGCCGGCCGGTGAAGGCTCTCATCCGCTCGACGCCGATGCGGCGGGCCTGCTCGGGGGTGGGGTAGTCCCGCAGGAAGGCCAGGCTGATGTCGCGGTCCAGTGAGGAGAACAAGTGGAGCACGGCCGGGTGGTAGGACTGCAGGATGGCCCGCAGCTGGTTCTCCAGGTCGCGCTGGTTCCAGACGACGCGTTCCCTGTCGCGGATGACCGCACGCAGCTCGGCCAGCTGCGAGGAGGCGACCGGCAGGGGCCGCCAGTGCCGGTACTCGTGGCGCAGGCTATCGGCGAGGACGAACGCGTCGAAGGCATCGTCCTTCTTTGGTGCCATCCGGTAGCGTTCCCGCGCCCTGGCGGAGATCTTCGGGGAGACGCAGTAGAGGGTGTGCCCCGCGGCCTGGAGGCATTCGACCAGCAGGCCCTCGCCTCGCTCGATGGCGATCCCGGTCAGTGGGGCGTGTGGGCGCAGGTGCCGCTCGAGGCGTTCGAGACCGTCAGCAGTGTGCGCGTACCGGCTCTGCTGCACGACCTGGCCGATGCCGTCGACGAGGCAGAGCTGGTGGTGCTTCTCGCCCCAGTCCAGACCGGCGAACTTCCCGGCCGTATCGGTGGGGTTGGTGGTTAAGGAGTGGGGCATGGGTTCCGTCCTGTCGGTCCTGGTCACCGACTGGGCGGCCCCGCTGGTACCTCATCTTGGCGCTCGAAGCGCAACTCCCGCTGGCCAGTTCGCGGCCCGCCTCCAGCGGGAGGGACTGGTCTGCATGTGGGCCTCGAAGGCAACGCGTTTGCATAGGTCCTCTCCCGCTGGCGCGGTGACCGGCGGGCGTCTCCCGCCACCTGGGAGTGTGCACGGATGAGGTCTGCACGACCGTCTTGGGCCAGACAGTCTCGACTGCGTCCGGCAGGCCTCTCAGTCCGTCGCAGACGAGCATGAGGACGTCGTTCACGCCACGGTTCTTGATCTCGGTGAGGATGTGCAGCCAGTGTTTGGCGCCCTCGCCGCCGTCGCCGGCCCACAGGCCGAGGATCTCGCGCCGGCCCTCGGTCGTGACGGCCAACGCCATATAGACGGGCCGGTTCGCCACCGCACCGTCGCGGATCTTCACGTGGATAGCGTCGATGAAGATCACCGGATAGACGGCATCCAGAGGCCGGTTTTGCCATTCGGCCATGCCATCGAGGACCTTGTCGGTGATGGTGGAGATGGTCTGGCGGGACACGTCGGCTCCATAGACCTCGGCCAGGTGAGCCTGCACCTCGCCGGTCGTCAGGCCCTTCGCCGCCAGGGAGATGACCATCTCGTCTACCCCGGGCAGCCGCTTCTGCCGCTTCTTGACGATCTTCGGTTCGAAGGTGCCCTCCCGGTCGCGGGGCACGGATATCTCGACCGGCCCGACGTCGGTCAGCACGGTCTTGCCGCGTTTGCCGTTGCGGGAGTTGCCGCCGTTCTTGCCGGCCGCATCGTGCTTGTCATAGCCGAGATGGTCGGTGATCTCGCCCTCGAGGGCGGACTCCAAAAGGCGCTTGGTCAGCTGCTGCAGCAGACCGCCCTCGCCGGTCAGTTGAAGTCCCTCGGCCTGGGCCCGGCCCACGAGCTCGTCGATCAGCTGGTCGTCCACGGACTTGACCGGCTGCGGCTCAACCGACTCGACGCTTTCGGGCTCGGTCACGTTGTCACTGGTCATCGATGCATCTTCCATGATCAGGAGTTACACCGAACGATTTACAGTCCC
>NZ_JBQQBX010000086.1:0-1863 GCF_052245475.1 Streptomyces sp. 7N604
ACGTCGCGGAGCAGTCTGCGCATGATCTTGCCGGAGCGGGTCTTGGGGAGTTCGGCGACTGGGAGGATGCGCTGGGGTTTGGCGATGGGGCCGAGTGCGGTGGCGACGTGGGTGCGTAGTTCCTCGGCCAGTGCGTCGTCTTCGGAGGCGGTGCCGCGGAGGATGACGAAGGCGACGATGGCCTGGGTGGTTTGGGGGTCGGTGGCGCCGACGACTGCGGCTTCGGCGACTTTGGGGTGGGAGACGAGGGCGGATTCGACCTCGGTGGTGGAGATGTTGTGGCCGGAGACGAGCATGACGTCGTCGACCCGGCCCAGGAGCCAGATGTCGCCGTCGTGGTCTTTCTTGGCGCCGTCGCCGGCGAAGTAGCGGCCGGGGAAGCGGGACCAGTAGGTGTCGAGGTAGCGCTGGTCGTCGCCCCAGATGGTGCGGAGCATCGCGGGCCAGGGTTCGGTCAGGACCAGGTAGCCGCCGGAGCCGTTGGGTACCTCGCGGGCCTCGTCGTCGACGACGGTGGCGTTGATGCCGGGGAGGGGGACCTGGGCGGAGCCGGGTTTGGTTTCGGTGACGCCCGGTAGTGGGCTGATCATGATGCCGCCGGTCTCGGTCTGCCACCAGGTGTCGATGACGGGTGTGTGGTCCGCGCCGATGTTTTTGCGGTACCAGATCCACGCTTCGGGGTTGATCGGTTCGCCGACGGAGCCGAGGATGCGCAGGCTGCTGAGGTCGAATGTGGCGGGGATGTCGTCGCCCCACTTCATGCAGGCCCGGATTGCGGTGGGCGCGGTGTAGAGGATGGTGACGCCGTATTTCTGCACGATCTCCCACCAGCGGCCTTGGTGGGGGGTGTCGGGGGTGCCCTCGTAGAGGACTTCGGTGGCGCCGTTGGCCAGGGGCCCGTAGACGATGTAGGAGTGGCCGGTGACCCAGCCGACGTCGGCGGTGCACCAGAAGACGTCCGATTCGGGTTTGAGGTCGAAGACGGCGTGGTGGGTGTAGGAGACCTGGGTGAGGTAGCCGCCGGTGGTGTGCAGGATGCCTTTGGGCTTACCGGTGGTGCCGGAGGTGTAGAGGATGAACAGGGGGTGCTCGGCGTCGAAGGCCTGGGGGGTGTGGGTGTCGGGCTGGCGGTCGAGCGCTTCGTGCCACCACACGTCGCGGCCTTTGTTCCAGGCGACCTGTTGGCCGGTGCGGCGGACGACCAGGACGTGGCGGACCCGGTCCACGCGGTCGGCGGCTTCGTCCACGGCGGGCTTGAGCGCGGTGGGTTTGCCGCGGCGGTAGCCGCCGTCGGCGGTGATGACCACGTGGGCGTCGGCGTCCTGGATGCGGGTGGCCAGGGCGTCGGCGGAGAAGCCGCCGAAGACCACGGAGTGCGGGGCGCCGATGCGGGCGCAGGCCAGCATGGCGATGACCGCTTCGGGGATCATCGGCAGGTAGATGGCCACCCGGTCGCCTGCCTGTACGCCCAGCTCGGTCAGGGCGTGGGCGGCCTTGGAGACCTCGCGTTGCAGTTCGGCGTAGGTGAGGGAGCGGGTGTCGCCCGGCTCGCCCTCGAAGTGGAGGGCGATGCGGTCCCCCAGGCCGTTCTCGACGTGCCGGTCGAGGCAGTTGTACGCGACGTTGAGTTTGCCGTCGGCGAACCACTTGGCGAAGGGCGGGTTGCTCCAGTCCAGGGTCTTGGTGGGTTCGGTGGCCCAGGTCAGCCGGCGGGCCTGCTCGGCCCAGAAGCCCAGCCGGTCGGCTCCGGCCCGTTGGTATGCCTCCGCGGTGACGTTGGCGGCGGCGGCCAGATCGGCGGGCGGTGCGAACCGACGCTCCTCCTTGAGCAGGTTGGCCAGGCTCAAGGAGGATCGTTGCTCA
>NZ_JBQQBX010000087.1:0-1793 GCF_052245475.1 Streptomyces sp. 7N604
GCGTCCAGGGCCGTGCGGATACGGCTGACGAGCCTGGTCGCGAGAAGCGAATGGCCGCCGAGCTGGAAGAAGTCATCATCGATGCTCACAGCCGGCACACCGAGGACCTCGGCGAACAGATCGCACAAGATCTCCTCACGCGGCGAGCGCGGGGTACGGCCGACCGCCTCCGGACCAAAGTCCGGAGCGGGCAGGGCCCGCCGGTCCAGCTTGCCGTTCACCGTCAACGGCAGCTCATCAAGGACAACGAACGCCGACGGCACCATGTAATCCGGCAACCGAGCCGCAACATACTCCCGCAGCTCCGCAGACCGAACACCGCCGCCAGGCGTCGGAACGAGATAGCCCACCAGCCGCTTGTCGCCGGGCCGGTCCTCGCGCACGACGACCGCAGCCTGCAAAACCCGCTCGTGGGAAACAAGAACGGACTGGATCTCTCCCAGTTCGATACGGAAACCCCGCACCTTGACCTGGTCATCGACCCGGCCCACATACACCAACTGACCATCGGCATTCCAGCGAGCCACATCACCCGTGCGATACATCCGCGCACCCGCCGGACCAAACGGATCCGCAACAAACCGCTCCGCCGTCAGACCCGCCCGACCCCAATAACCACGCGCCAGCACCGCACCGGCCACATACAACTCCCCCGCCACACCAACAGGGACCGGCCGCAACCACGCATCCAACACATAAGCCCGCGTATTCCAGAACGGACGCCCAATCGGCACCGCACCCCCAGCCACCGACTCACCAGGAGCAACCACAAAATCCGTGCAGTTGACCGTCGCCTCCGTCGGACCATACGCATTCACCACGGTCACATCCGGATGCGCAGCACGCCAACCCTCCAGCGCCTCACCCGTCAGAGCCTCACCACCGATGATCAACGTGCCCGACGGCGACACCTCGCCCGGAAGCGCCTCCAACAGACCCACATGCGACGGCGTCACCTTCATCAAAGTCGGCGACCCGCTGACCGCGGCCCTCTCATCAAGCTCAGCCAAAACCACCCGGCCACCACTGACCAACGGGGTATACAACGCGGTAACCGTCAGATCGAACGCCACCGACGAATGCAGCAACGCCGTACCCGACGCATCCCCATACACCTCACGCGCACGCTCCAAATACGCACCCACCGACGCGTGCTCAACCACCACACCCTTCGGCCGACCCGTCGAACCCGAGGTATAAATCACATACACCGGATGACCCAGCCCCAACGCCGACACCCGATCCACATCCGTGACCGGCGCATCCGAAAGCCCCTCCGCTTCCGCGAACACCGACACGTCATCGATCACCAACACCGGATCCGCGTCCCCGAGAATGAACTCAATGCGCCCGGACGGATACTCCGGATCCACCGGCACATACGCACCACCGGCCTTCACCACCGCCAGCAACGCCACCACCAAATCCACCGACCGCGGCAGCATCACCACCACCAACCGCTCAGGCCCCACCCCCCGAGCCACCAACCACCGCGCCAAACGATTCGACCGCGCATCCAACTCCGCATACGACAGCCCCACACCATCGCACTCCACCGCCACCGCACCCGGCGTCCGCGCCACCTGCTCCGCAAACAACACCGGCAACGACACCCCACGCACCACACGCCCGGTGTCCACCCACTCCCCCAGCAGCCGCTCCCGCTCACCGGCCACCCACACATCCACCGCACCGACCCGCACCAACGGATCAGCCACCACACACTCCAACACCCGCACCAACCGCGCCACCAAAGCCACGGCCGTACCCCGATCGAACAAATCCGTGCTGAA
>NZ_JBQQBX010000088.1:0-1777 GCF_052245475.1 Streptomyces sp. 7N604
ACCTCAGAAGCCGAACGGCAGGCCGCGTTTCCCGACTGGCTGGACTGGTACAACTACCACCGACCCCACACCGGAATCAGCGGCCAAACCCCAGCCAGCCGCGTCACCAACCTCTCCGGTCAGCACAACTAGGGCCCTTGCTGCCGCAGCCGGGCTCTGGCCCGGATGTGGTGGGACGGCTGAACCGTGCTCAACGGGGTCGCGTGGAAGACGACGGTGTGTTCGGACACCAACATCCCCCGTGGTGGCCGCGTTGTCTTCCAGCCTGATCTCCGCTTGAAAGCCCTCGCGGCGCGGCTGAGTCGGCCCACAGGCGGCTGGGCGGCGCCTCCCCGAGCCGGCGCCGCCCGCCGCCGGATCGGACGGCGACGCTCAGAGCAGCGCGAACTGGCCGTTGGGGCCCTCTTCGTGGTGGTCCAGTACGGACGCGGGGCGGCGGGCCGCGGCCGGTGCGGGGAGTACGCCGGCGCGGCGGAGGTCGTACGCTGTCAGGCACGGTCCCTCTGCCGCGCGCGCCGCCAACTCCTCCCGCTCCGGCCCTAGTTCGCCCAGCAGCGCGAGCACCGTGATCAGTTCCAGCAGCTCCGAGGTCCACTCCTGAGGCCAGGTGGCGGTTCGTACGGCGTCCAGCGTCCCGGGCGTGGCCGGGGCCGTACGCCGCTCGAACCAGCGGTCGACGACCCGCACCCCGCCGGTGTGGAAGTCCCAAGCCGCCGCGGGCACAGGGGAGATGCGGCCCGCGCCGAGGTGGAGGGTCTCCTCCTCCGGGTCGTAGTGCAGCTGACCGGTGAGGGCGCGGAGGTCGGCCGGAATGGCCGCCCGGACGTACGGACGCCGGCCGCCGGGGAGTTTGGGACGGTCGTCCGGCGAGGCGGCGCAGCGCGCGCCGTGCGTGTGCAGCCACAGCATCCGGCGGCCGAGGGCGACGCCGGTCCGCCACGTGTCGGGGGAGGCGGTCAGCGGCACGGCGACGCCTTCAGGGCGGTGCCCGGCGGTGGCGGCCACCCAGGCGAGGACGTCCTCAGCGGCGACGGGGAGGCCGAGCCGGTCGGCGAGGTGGGGGAGCAGCCCCGGGGCGAGGTTGGGCTCGCGGCCGCCGGGTCGCCGGTACAACGGGCGGATCCGGCCGGGACGTCCGGCGGGTGACCGGCCGTCGGGCAGCAGCGCGGAGAACACCAGCGCGGGACCGGGACCAGGACCGGGACCGGGACCGGGAATCGTGTCCTGAGACACCTGTCCCTGCTCGACGGCGAAGATCTGGTACGGGTCCGCGACCCGCCACAGCTCCGGCCGCGCCGCGTCGATCAGCCGCTGATCGGGAATCAGCCACTGCCGGTCGAACGGGCCATGCAGGACCTGCACCGGTTCCGGGCAGGGGCCGCCGCCACTCTCCGCGGTGAGCGGGGCGGTGGGGGAGGCGTGGCCGGGAAGTTGGGGCACGGCGATGTGCGGCCTACGGGCGCGGGAGGGCTGGAACAGCGCCTCACGCGCGGCCGCGCCTTCCGCCCGCACCAGGGCGTCCCAACGGGCCCTGAGCGAGGCGGCGTCCGGCGCGAGCGGCCAGGTCCGCCCGATCCGCAGTGGCGCGACGGACCAGGGCATGAGATCCGCGAGCAGCGGTGCGCTGTGACGCCCACCGTCCCGTTCCGCCATCACGCGGCAGCCCTCCCCGCCGGCGGCCGGCAACCCCGCCGCCGCCTCACCAGTCGCATCGCCCGGCATCGTACCTATGCCCTCCGACACGAGCCGCCCGCCGCCCGGGCCCGGGGGGGGGGGG
>NZ_JBQQBX010000089.1:0-1706 GCF_052245475.1 Streptomyces sp. 7N604
AAGAAGCTGTCGTCGATGCTGATGCCGGGCAGGCCGAGGACTTCGGCGAACAGGCCGCACAGGATCTCCTCGCGGGGAGAGCGCGGGGCCCGCCCGACCCACTCCGGACCGTAGTCCGGGGCGGGCAGAGCCCGCCGGTCCAGCTTGCCGTTGGGCGTCAGCGGAAAAGCCTCCACCCCCACGAACGCCGAGGGCACCATGTACTCCGGCAGCGACGCGGCGACATGCCCCCGCAGATCCACGGCCTGCGGCACCAGCTCCCCGGCACCCACGACGACATAGCCCACCAGACGCTGGTCCCCGGGCCGCTCCTCACGCACGACCACAGCAGCCTGCGCCACCTGCGGATGCGACACGAGCACAGACTCGATCTCACCCAACTCGATACGGAAACCCCGCACCTTGACCTGGTCATCGACCCGGCCCAGATACTCCAAGCCGCCCCCGGCCGACCACCGCACCAGATCACCGGTCCGATACATACGACACCCCGGCGAACCGAACGGGTCCGCCACAAACCGCTCACCCGTCAGCGACGCCCGGTTCACATACCCCAGCGCCACCCCCTCACCAGCCACATACAGCTCCCCAGGAACCCCCACCGGAACCGGCCGCAACCGCCCATCGAGCACATACACCCGCGTGTTGGCAATCGGACCACCGATCCCCGGAGCACCCTCCACGACCCCCTCGACGACCGAAGCCGTGGACCAGATCGTCGTCTCCGTCGGCCCGTACAGATTCGTCACCGACTCCGCCCGCTCGACCAGCAACCCCGCCAGATCGGCCGGCAGCGCCTCACCCCCCACCAGCACCCGCACACCATCAAGCCGCACACCCTCAGCGACCACAGCACGCCACAGACTCGGCGTCGCCTGCATCACCGTCACACCAGCGGAAACCATCAGATCGCCCAGCGCCCGCGGATCACGCACCCGCTCCCGCTCGGCCACCACCACACACCCACCACTGACCAACGGCCCGAACAACTCCAGCCCCGCAATGTCGAATCCGACCGTGGTCACCGCCAACAACCGGTCACCCACCCCGAACCCGCACACCTCACCCATCGAAGTCAGGAAATTCACCAACGCCCCACCCGGCACCACCACACCCTTCGGGCGACCCGTCGACCCCGACGTATAGATCACATACGCCGGATCCAGCGCAGAGACCCCACCGCGCCTCGCCCCGGTGTCCAGATTCCCCGCCGCCAGATGCGACAGCTCCTCCACCGTCTCCGGCGCATCCATCAGCGCCCGCGGCGCATCCGCCTCCGGCAGCAAGCCATCCAGCTCACCCACCGTCAGCACCGACTGCGGAACCGCGTCTTCGAGCATGTAGGCGAGCCGGTCAGCCGGGTACTCGGTGTCCAACGGCAGATACGCCGCACCCGACTTCAGCACCGCCAGCAGCGCCACCACCAGATCCGCCGACCGAGGCAACGCCACCGCCACAAACCGCCCGGGCCCCGCCCCCCGACCGACCAGCAACCGGGCCAGTCGATTGGCACGCGCATTCAGCTCCGCATACGACAGCACCACATCCCCAGCCACCACCGCAGCCGCGTCCGGAGCACCCGCAACCCGCTCCTCGAACCACTCGGAAACCGACAGCGACGGCACCACACGCCCGGTGTCATTCCACTCCACCAGCAGCCTGCGGGCCTCATCGGCATCCAGCAGCTCCGCTCGGCTGATCGGCTC
>NZ_JBQQBX010000009.1:0-232564 GCF_052245475.1 Streptomyces sp. 7N604
TTTTGGGGGGGAGGGGGGAACCCCCCCCCCCCCCCTAAAAAAGACCCCCCACACCACGGCTAGCGGCCGTTGAAGGCGTCCTTCAGGCGGGAGAAGAGGCCCTGCTGACCCGGCTGGAACTGGCCCAGCGGCCGTTCCTCGCCGCGCAGCTTCGCCAGTTGCCGCAGCAGGTCCTCCTGCTGCGGATCGAGCTTCGACGGGGTCTGGACCTCGACGTGGACGACCAGGTCGCCGCGCCCGCCGCCGCGCAGGTGCGTGATCCCGCGCTGGTGCAGCGGGATCGACTGCCCGGACTGCGTCCCCGGCCGGATGTCGACCTCCTCGAGCCCGTCCAGCGTCTCCAGCGGCACCTTCGTGCCGAGCGCGGCCGCCGTCATCGGGATGGTGACCGTGCAGTGCAGGTCGTCGCCGCGGCGCTGGAACACCGCGTGCGGCAGCTCGTGGATCTCGACGTACAGGTCGCCCGCCGGGCCGCCGCCCGGGCCGACCTCACCCTCGCCCGCGAGCTGGATGCGGGTGCCGTTGTCGACACCGGCCGGGATCTTGACGGTGAGCGTGCGCCTCGACCGTACGCGCCCGTCGCCCGCGCACTCCGGGCACGGGTTCGGCACGACCGTGCCGAACCCCTGGCACTGCGGGCACGGCCGCGAGGTCATGACCTGCCCGAGGAAGGACCGCGTCACCTGCGAGACCTCGCCGCGGCCGCGGCACATGTCGCAGGTCTGCGCCGACGTCCCCGGCGCCGCGCCCTCGCCGCTGCACGTGGTGCAGACGATGGCCGTGTCGACCTGGATGTCCTTCGTCGTTCCGAAGGCCGCCTCGTCCAGCTCGATGTCGAGCCGGATCATCGCGTCCTGGCCGCGCCGCGTACGCGACCGCGGCCCGCGCTGCGACGCGGTGCCGAAGAAGGCGTCCATGATGTCGGAGAAGTTGCCGAAGCCCGCGCCGAAGCCGCCCGCGCCGCCACCGGCGGCGGCGCCGGAGAGCGGGTCGCCGCCGAGGTCGTAGACCTGCTTCTTCTGCGGGTCCGAGAGCACCTCGTAAGCGGCGTTGATCTCCTTGAACCGCTCCTGGGTCTTCGGGTCCGGGTTGACGTCCGGGTGCAGCTCACGAGCGAGGCGCCGGAACGCCTTCTTGATCTCGTCCTGCCCTGCGTCGCGGCGCACGCCGAGGACGGCGTAGTAATCCGTGGCCACTTACGACTCCGCCAGGATCTGTCCGACGTAACGTGCCACTGCGCGTACCGCTCCCATCGTTCCGGGGTAGTCCATGCGGGTCGGTCCGACCACGCCGAGTTTGGCGACTGCCTCGTCGCCCGAACCGTAGCCGACCGCGACGACCGACGTGGAGTTCAGTCCTTCGTGAGCATTCTCATGCCCGATTCGTACGGTCATGCCCGGGTCCTTGGCCTCCCCGAGCAGTTTGAGGAGCACCACCTGCTCCTCGAGAGCTTCCAGCACTGGCCGGATGGTCAGCGGGAAGTCGTGCGCGAAGCGGGTGAGATTGGCGGTGCCGCCGATCACCAGGCGCTCCTCGGTCTCCTCGACCAGGGTCTCGAGCAGGACGGCCAGGACCGTGGAGACGGTGGCCTGGTCCTCCGGGTCGAAGGAGTCGGGCAGGTCCTGCACGAGCTGGGGCACATCGGAGAACCGCCGGGCGACGATCCGGCTGTTGAGCCGCGCCCGCAGGTCGGCGAGCGAGGTCTCGCCGAAGGGCGCCGGGAGGTCCACCATGCGCTGCTCGACGCGGCCGGTGTCCGTGATCAGCACGAGCATGATCCGGGCCGGGGCCAGCGACAGCAGCTCCACGTGCCGGATGGTCGAGCGCGTCAGCGACGGGTACTGCACCACCGCGACCTGCCGGGTCAGCTGCGCGAGCAGCCTGACCGTACGGCCCACCACGTCGTCCAGGTCGACGGCGCCGTCCAGGAAGTTCTGGATGGCCCTGCGCTCGGCCTGGGACAGCGGCTTGACACCCGCCAGCTTGTCGACGAAGAGCCGGTAGCCCTTGTCGGTCGGGATACGGCCCGCGCTCGTGTGCGGCTGGGCGATGTAACCCTCGTCCTCCAGCACCGCCATGTCGTTGCGGACGGTCGCCGGGGAGACGCCGAGGCCGTGCCGCTCCGTGAGCGCCTTGGAGCCGACCGGCTCCTCCGTGCCCACGTAGTCCTGGACGATGGCGCGCAGCACCTCGAGTCTGCGTTCGCTGAGCATGCGCACACCTCCAGCTGCGGTTCCTCGGCCCTCTGCTTGGCACTCACTGTGTCTGAGTGCCAGCTTCCCCCGAGCCAGTGTACGGCGCACTGGTATGACCAGGGCAAGGGCGGCCCACCTGCCGGGTTCCCGCCGGCCGGGGATGGCGGCCGGCGGGAACCCGGCAGCGGGCAACGCTACCTGGCTGCGACTAGCGTCGTCGTATGAACCGGACTTGGGAAGAGGCGGGCTGGGAGCAGCTTGCGCCGGGCGTCGCCCGGCGGAGGCTGCCCGGCTGGGACGCGACGGCGGGCCTCGTCCACGGCCCGTCCGCGGTGCTGATGGTGGACGCGGGAGCCACCCTGCGCGAGGGCGCGGAGCTGCGGCGGCAGGCGGAGGAGATGCTCGGCCGCCAGGTGACGCATCTCGCGCTCACCCACCCGCACTTCGATCACGTCCTGGGCGCCGCGGCCTTCGCGGGGACGCAGGTGTACGGCGCGATCCGGATGGACCTGATGATGGGCGGGCAGCGGGCGCGCGCGACGCTGCGCGAGGACGCGATCCGGCACGGGCTCGACCGGGAGGCCGCGGCGGAGGCGGCCGAGTTGCTGGTCCGGCCGCACCACCTGATCAGCGGGGACATGACGGTGTCGCTCGGCGACGGGCGCGAGGCGGTGCTGGTGAACGTCGGACCCGGGCACAGCGGCCACGACCTGGCGGTGCTCGTGCCGGGCCGCGGGGGCGCGCCGAGCGTCGTCTTCTGCGGCGACCTGGTGGAGGAGTCGGGCGAGCCGCAGGCCGGGCCCGACGCCATTCCGTCGCAGTGGCCCGCGGCGCTGGACCGCCTCCTGGACCTGGGCGGCGAGGACGCGCTGTACGTGCCCGGGCACGGAGCGGTGGTCGACGCCCGCTTCGTCCGGGCCCAGCGCGACGAGCTGGCGGCGCGCTTCGGCGTGTCGTAGGCGCACGGGGGCGACGGCTCCGTAGTGTCGGCCGGATGCGCAGCAGCAGACAGTACGGGCCGGATCTCACGCCGCCGTGGAAGAAGCAGAAGCCCGCGCCCGAGGTGCCGGCCGAGATCGACCTGGTGGTCGAGGAGGTCACCACCGGCTTCTGCGGTGCCGTCGTCCGCTGCGAGAAGACGGCCCAGGGCCCGACGGTCACCCTCGAGGACCGCTTCGGCAAGCACCGCGCCTTCCCCATGGAGCCCCGCGGCTTCCTGCTGGAGGGGCGCGTCGTCACGCTCGTACGCCCCTCGGTGGCGGCCCCGCGTACGCCGACCCGTACGGCGTCGGGCTCGGTCGCCGTCCCCGGGGCGCGGGCAAGGGTCGCGCGCGCCGGGCGGATCTACGTCGAGGGGCGGCACGACGCCGAGCTCGTCGAGCGGGTCTGGGGCGACGACCTGCGCATCGAAGGCGTGGTCGTCGAGTACCTGGAGGGCGTGGACGACCTTCCGGCGATCGTCCGCGACTTCGCGCCCGGCCCGGACGCCCGCCTCGGCGTGCTCGTCGACCACCTGGTCCCGGGTTCGAAGGAGTCCCGGATCGCGGCGGAGGTGACGGGCCCCGACGTGCTGGTGGCCGGACACCCCTACATCGACGTCTGGGAGGCCGTGAAGCCGTCCTCGGTCGGCATCCCGGCCTGGCCCGCCGTGCCGCGCGGCCAGGACTGGAAGACGGGGGTTTGCCGGGCGCTCGGCTGGCCGGAGAACACGGGCGCCGCGTGGCAGCGCATCCTGCGTTCGGTCCGCAGCTACAAGGACCTGGAGCCCGCCCTGCTGGGCCGGGTCGAGGAGTTGATCGACTTCGTCACGGCTCCGGCCTGACCCGCACATCGTCCCCAGGCCCCGGGAGGATGGGCGGGCAGGGGAGCGCGCTAGTCGACCAGATCACGTACGACCGCGTCGGCCAGCAGCCGCCCGCGCAAGGTCAGCACCGCCCGGCCCGCCTCGTACGGTCCCCGCTCCAGCAGTCCGTCCGCCAGCGCCCGTGCCGCGGCCCGCGCGCCCGCCGGGGCGAGCAGGTCCAGCGGGCACCCCTCGCCGAGGCGCAGCTCGAGCAGGATCCGCTCGACCCGGCGGTCCTCGGCGCCGAGCACCTCGCGGCCGGCCCCCGGGGAGCGGCCCTCGCTCAGCGCCTGCGCGTACGCGCCCGGGTGCTTCGCGTTCCACCAGCGGACGCCGCCGACGTGGCTGTGCGCGCCCGGCCCCGCGCCCCACCAGTCGGCGCCGGTCCAGTACAGCTCGTTGTGACGGCAGCGCCCGGCTTCCGACGTGGCCCAGTTCGACACCTCGTACCACTGGAAACCGGCGGCCGACAGCGTCTCCTCGGCCATGAGGTAGCGGTCGGCGTGCACGTCGTCGTCCGTCATCGGCACCTCGCCGCGCCGGATGCGGCGGGCGAGCTGCGTGCCCTCCTCGACGATCAGCGCGTACGCGGAGACGTGGTCGGGGCCCGCTCCGATCGCCGCGTCCAGCGAGGCGCGCCAGTCCTCGTCGCTCTCCCCCGGCGTCCCGTAGATCAGGTCCAGGTTCACATGCTCGAACCCGGCGGCGCGGGCCTCCGCGACGCAGGCCTCAGGGCGCCCGGGGGTGTGCGTACGGTCGAGTACCTGCAGGACGTGCCGGCGCGCGCTCTGCATCCCGAAGGAGACGCGGTTGAAGCCGGCGTCCCTGAGCTCTGCGAGATAGCGCGGATCCACGGACTCCGGGTTGGCCTCGGTCGTGATCTCGGCGCCGTCCGCGAGGCCGAACTCGTCCCGGATCGCGGCGAGCATCCGCCCCAGGTCGTCAGCGGCGAGCAGAGTCGGCGTCCCGCCCCCGACGAATACGGTCTCGGCCCGGCGGGGGTCGTCGCCGAGCACCTTCCGGGCGAGCCGGATCTCCTCGGTCAGGGTGTCGGCGTAGTTGTCGCGCGAGGCCAGAACGCCGCCGGAGCTGCGCAGCTCGCTCGCGGTGTAGGTGTTGAAGTCGCAGTAGCCGCAGCGGGTCGCGCAGTACGGCACGTGCAGGTAGAAGCCGAGGGGACGGGCGGCCGCGCCGGCGAGCGCGTGACGGGGCAGTGCGCCGTCGCTGGGCATGGGCTCGCCGTCGGGCAGGGCGGATGGCATGCCCCCATTGTCCCCCGCCCCGGGGAACCGCCGACCGGGGAGCCCCGGCCACGCTTCCACCCGACCGGCGCTTCGCGCCGGAACCTTCCCGCCCACCTGCCCTTGAAAGGGCAGGTGGGCGGGAAACGGCGCGAGGCCGGGTGGGGGTGCCGGGGCCGCGCCGGAGGGGGTTACGCCTCGCGTGTGCCGTCGTACATCTCGTCGATCAGGTACCTGAACTCGCGCTCCACCACGGGCCTCTTCAGCTTGAGGCTCGGCGTCAGCTCACCGTGCTCGACGTCGAGATCGCGCGGCAGGATCCGGAACTTCTTGATCGTCTGCCACCGCTGCAGCCCCTCGTTCAACCGCTTGACGTAGCCGCCGACCAGCTCCTCGACCTCCTTGGACATGACCACGTCGGCGTACGGCTTGCCGCCGAGGCCGTGGTCGGCGGCCCAGGCCGTGATCGAGGGCTCGTCGAGCGCGATGAGCGCCGTGCAGAAGTTCCGGTCGGCCCCGTGGACCAGGATGTTGGAGACGAACGGGCAGACCCCCTTGAACTGCCCCTCGACCTCGGCCGGCGCGATGTACTTCCCGCCCGACGTCTTGATCAGGTCCTTCTTCCGGTCGGTGATCCGGAGGAAGCCGTCGGGGGACAGCTCGCCGATGTCGCCGGTGTGCAGCCAGCCGTCGGGCTCCAGCACCTCGTAGGTCTTCTCCGGCAGCCCGTGGTAGCCCTGCATGATGCCCGGGCCGCGCAGCAGGATCTCGCCGTCGTCGGCGATCCGTACCTCCGTGCCGGGCAGCGGCTTGCCGACCGTGCCCGTGAGGTAGTTCTCGCCCGGGTTGACGAAGCTGGCGGCGCTGGACTCGGTGAGGCCGTAGCCCTCCAGGATGTGGATGCCGGCGCCGGAGAAGAAGTAGCCGATGTCGGGCGCCAGCGCGGCGGACCCGGACACGGCGGCGCGCAGATTGCCGCCGAAGGCCTCGCGCAGCTTGGCGTAGACGAGCTTGTCGGCGATGGTGTGTTTGACCGTGAGGCCGAGGGGCACCGACCTGACGCCGGTGCGGCGCAGGCTGTCCTGCGAGACCTTCGCGTACTCGCGTGCGACGCCCGCCGCCCACTGGAAGATCTTGTACTTGGCAGCGCCGCCCGCACGGGCCTTGGCCGCGACGCCGTTGTAGACCTTCTCGAAGATCCGGGGCACGGCGGCCATGTAGGTCGGCTTGACCACCGGGAGGTTCTCGATGATCTTGTCGATGCGGCCGTCCACGGCGGTGACGTGGCCGACGCCGATCTGGGCCGAGATCAGCACCTTGCCGAAGACGTGCGCCAGCGGCAGCCACAGGTACTGCACGTCCTCGCGGTTCACCATGCCGTTGGCCTCGATGGCCCGGGCCATGTACGACCAATTGTCGTGCGGCAGCCGCACGCCCTTGGGGCGGCCGGTGGTGCCGGAGGTGTAGATCAGCGTGGCCAGCTGCTCGGGAGTGATCGCGCTGATCCGCTTGTGTACGACGTCCGGGTTCTGCTCCAGGTGGACCGTACCGCGCCACTCCAGGTCGGCGAGCGAGAGCACCCAGCCGTCCGGGTCGCCCGGAGCGGGCTGCGCGTCAGCCTGCTCGATCACCACGACGTGCGCCAGCGCGGGGAGCTCGGCCCGCCGCTCGCGGACCTTGGCCAGCTGCTCGCCGTCCTCGGCGATCAGGATCCGGCTGCCGGAGTCCGCGAGGATGTACGCCGTCTCCTCTGCGTTGGTGGACGGGTAGACCGTGGTCGTGGCCGCGCCCGCGCAGAGGATGCCGAGGTCGGCGAGGATCCAGTCGAGGCGGGTGGCGGAGGCGATGGCCACCCGCTCCTCGGGACGTACGCCGAGGTCGATGAGGCCGGCGGCGATGGCCAGAACCCGGTCCGAGGACTGCTTCCAGGTGAGCGAGCGCCAGTCGTCCGGGCCCTCGCCGGAGGCGGGCGGTACGGGGTAGCGGAAGGCCTCCGCATCCGGCGCGGCCTCGACCCGCTCCAGGAAGAGTGTCGCCACGGAGGGCGGCCGGCTTTCGATCAACATCTTTGTGTCGCTCACGACATCCTCCGAGCCCCGTGGCAGCGCTGTGTGGGAGCTGTTCATCTGCCAACTGTTTAACTGGCGAGTAACCTCGAGCAAGGCATCAGCGTAGGGCGCGTTCCGCCTTTGCGTAAGGGGTGAAAGCGCATTCGTTGAGGCGCTTCCCCGCTAGCGGAGGGAACGAATCCGTCATCTGCCGGTCATGGCGAACGAACACGGAGAAGCGGGCCCGGATCGACATGTCCGGACCCGCTCGCGCGCTGCGCACAGCGCAGGCGGCGGCCCGGGCTCAGCCCGCCGCGGGCAGGCCACCGAGCAGCCCGCCGTTCCCGCCGGGGCCGCCCCTCTTCCCGTCGACGTTCGCGCCGACGTTCCCGGAGGCACCGTTCCCGCTGCCGTTCCCGCCGACGTTCCCGGAGCCGCCGACGTTCCCGGAGCCGAGGCCGGTCACGCCGAGCAGCCCGGGGGCCCTGGTGTTCCCCTGGCCGCCCTGGCCGCCCTGACCGCCCTTGCCGGGCGTGCCCTGGTTCCCCTGGAGGGCGGCCTTGTGCTTGCCTGCGGCCTTGTGGGCGGCCTCGGTCGTCCTCGGGTCGAGCTTCTGACCGCTGCCCTGCAGCGCCCGGGCCACGGACCCCAGCAGGCCGTTGACCGGATGGTCCGCCGGGTTCTTGACGTTCGCGAACGGCTGCTCCTCCAGCAGGTTGATCTTGCCCGCCGGCGTCCTCGCGTAGGCGGCGGGGGAGTCCTGGCCGCCGCCGTCGGCAAAGGCGGATGATCCGGTTCCGAGGGCCATGACGGAGCCGACGACGACGGCGGCAGCCTTCGTGTACTTCACTTCAGCATCCCTTCCCGGGCGGTGTCCGCGCGGCACGACCGTCGTACCGCCCGGGGGGCCACGCGCCGCGGCCTGCCCGGAACACCGCTGCCGCCGTGCGTAACGGCACGTTTCTCCCGGGAGAAACAGGAACGCCCGGCATTCACCCGGATGCCACACGAAGACGCCCGCCCCCCGGATGCAGAGAACGGGCGCCTTACGTCCTGGTCCTACTTCTTCGCCTTCGCCTCGCCGCCGGACTCGTCGGTGGACAGCACCGCGATGAAGGCCTCCTGCGGGACCTCCACGCTGCCGACCATCTTCATCCGCTTCTTGCCTTCCTTCTGCTTCTCCAGCAGCTTCCGCTTACGGGAGATGTCACCGCCGTAGCACTTGGCGAGGACGTCCTTGCGGATCGCGCGGACCGTCTCGCGGGCGATGACGCGGCTGCCGATGGCGGCCTGGATCGGCACCTCGAAGTTCTGCCGCGGGATGAGCTCGCGGAGCTTGGCGACCAGCCGCACCCCGTACGCGTACGCCTTGTCCTTGTGCGTGATCGCGGAGAAGGCGTCGACCTTGTCGCCGTGCAGCAGGATGTCGACCTTGACCAGGTCGGCGGTCTGCTCGCCGGTGGGCTCGTAGTCGAGCGAGGCGTAGCCGCGGGTCTTGGACTTCAGCTGGTCGAAGAAGTCGAAGACGATCTCGGCGAGCGGCAGCGTGTAGCGCAGTTCGACGCGGTCCTCGGAGAGGTAGTCCATGCCGAGCAGCGAGCCGCGCCGGTTCTGGCAGAGCTCCATGATCGCGCCGATGAACTCGCTCGGGGCCAGGACGGTGGCCCGTACGACCGGCTCGTGCACCTCGGCGATCTTGCCGGTGGGGAATTCGCTCGGGTTGGTGACCGTGTGCTCGGTGCCGTCCTCCATGAGCACGCGGTAGACCACGTTGGGCGCGGTGGCGATCAGGTCGAGGCCGAACTCGCGCTCCAGCCGCTCCCGGATGACGTCCAGGTGCAGCAGGCCGAGGAAGCCGACGCGGAAGCCGAAGCCGAGCGCGGCCGAGGTCTCCGGCTCGTAGACCAGCGCGGCATCGTTGAGCTGCAGCTTGTCCAGGGCCTCGCGGAGTTCCGGGTAGTCGGAGCCGTCCAGGGGATAGAGGCCCGAGAACACCATCGGCTTCGGGTCCTTGTAGCCGCCGAGCGGCTTCTCGGCGCCCTTGGTCAGCTGCGTGATGGTGTCGCCGACCTTGGACTGGCGGACGTCCTTCACGCCGGTGATCAGATAGCCCACCTCGCCGACGCCGAGGCCGTCCGCCGGGGTCATCTCGGGCGAGTTGGTGCCGATCTCCAGCAGCTCGTGCGAGGCGCCGGTCGACATCATCCTGATCCGCTCGCGCTTGCTGAGCTGCCCGTCGACGACGCGAACGTACGTGACGACGCCGCGGTACGAGTCGTAGACCGAGTCGAAGATCATCGCGCGGGCCGGGGCGTCGGCGACGCCCACCGGGGCCGGGATCTCGGCGACGACCTTGTCCAGCAGCACGTCCACGCCGATGCCGGTCTTGGCGGACACCTTCAGGACGTCGTCCGGCTCGCAGCCGATGAGGTGCGCCAGCTCCTCGGAGAACTTCTCCGGCTGGGCCGCCGGCAGATCGATCTTGTTGAGGACCGGGATGATCGTGAGGTCGTTCTCCATCGCCAGATAGAGGTTGGCGAGGGTCTGCGCCTCGATGCCCTGGGCCGCGTCCACCAGCAGGATCGTGCCCTCGCAGGCCGCGAGGGAGCGGGAGACCTCGTAGGTGAAGTCCACGTGGCCCGGGGTGTCGATCATGTTGAGGATGTGGGTGCTGCCCTCACCCTCCCCGGTGGTCGGCGCCCAGGGCAGCCGGACCGCCTGGGACTTGATCGTGATGCCGCGCTCGCGCTCGATGTCCATCCGGTCGAGATACTGGGCGCGCATCTGGCGCTGCTCGACGACGCCGGTGAGCTGCAGCATGCGGTCGGCGAGCGTCGACTTGCCGTGGTCGATGTGCGCGATGATGCAGAAGTTGCGGATCCGCGCCGGGTCGGTACGGCTCGGCTCCGGCACGTTGATAGGGGTCGCGGGCACGCAGGGTCCTGTTTCTTGAGGCGTCTGCCGCCTCTGGTCGGATCGATACGTAGCCTCCATAGTCCCACGGCCGCCGGGGGACGACCGGTTTGGGAGGCCATCACGGCTGCTGGTAGCCTGGGGCGCTGTGCCTCGTGCCCTCTCACACGCGGCGCAGCTCGGGGATCCCTCAGGGATCCGGCCCGAGAACCAAGCGCAAGAATCCAGACGAACCTGCAAAGGCTCTTTACGTGGCGAACATCAAGTCCCAGATCAAGCGGAACAAGACGAACGAGAAGGCGCGCCTGCGCAACAAGGCCGTCAAGTCCTCGCTCAAGACCGCGATCCGCAAGACCCGTGAGGCCGTCGAGGCGGGCGACGTCGAGAAGGCCACCGCGGCCGCTCGCGAGGCGACCCGCAAGCTCGACAAGGCCGTCAGCAAGGGCGTGATCCACAAGAACCAGGCCGCCAACAAGAAGTCGGCGCTGGCTCAGCGGGTCTCCACCCTCCAGGGCTGACACCCCGGGCTCCAGGGCTGCTGCCCCGGGGCCGACACCGAACGGCAGCCCTCGCGCCGCACGCGCCCTGGCTTTCGCAAGCCGGGCCGACTGTCGATGCGGCACCTTCGAGCCCTCTACCTCGAAGCGCGACAGGCCACGTAGTACGCCACGCTACGTCGATGCCCCCGGACCCACTCCGGGGGCATCGCTGTTTTTCCACGCTGCTTTCTCTCGGGTTTCTCTCCGGTTTCTCTCCGGTTTCTCTCGGGCAACTCGCCAACCGGACCGGTGTTTCCGTCCGCACTCCGCTCCTGGTCGGACGTCGGCGTGCCGCCGCCCGATCGACGGCCCGAGGGCGGCTACCGGCTGTACGGAGCCGAGGCCATCGCCCGCCTCGAACTTCCTGGCGCAGGCACTGCGAGCCGACCCTGCGGCGTGCACGTGCAGTTGGCGCAGTTCCGTACACGTACACGTCCGGTATCTTCACCGCATGTCGACAACGGGGGATCAGCCGAATCCATACGCCGCCCAGCCGTACGGGGCTCAGCCGCAGCAGCCGCCTGGCCTGCCGGGCCCGCCCGGCCATGCCCAACCCGGGGGACCTGGTGGGCCTGGTGGGCCTGGTGGGCCTGGTGGGCCTGGTGGGCCTGGCGGGCCTGGCGGGCCTGGCCCGCAGGGGCCGTACGTGCCGCCGCAGCCGGGTGGATACGGCTTCGGCCCTCCCGTGCCTCCCGGGCCGCTCGCACCCGGTGGGCCGTCCGCCGTGGGGCGGAGCCGCAGCTGGCTGTGGGCGCTGGGCGGGGCGGTCCTCGCCTCCGCCGTGTGGACCGCCGTCGTCTTCGCGCCCGGCGGGTTCGCGGACCAGGGGCAGGAAGGGAGCGGCAGCCCCGACCTCGCGGGCTACGAGTTCCGCAAGAACATCTGCCCGGACACCGACCTCTCGGCCCTCAAGGAGGAGTACCCGGAGGAGGAATCGAAGCCGACGAGCGAGGCGACCACCCACAAGGCGCTGGACGCCATGTGGTGCACGACCACGCTGAAGCCCTCGGGCGCCGAGTACTCGAACGCGACCGTGAGCGTGGAGATGTGGCTCTACAAGAAGACCGACCCGGCCGCCAACTTCGCCGCCCAGTACGAGAGTTTCGAGCAGCGGGGCGACGACGAGAACGCGTACGCCGTGCGGAAGGTCGCGGGCATCGGCGACGTGGCGTACCTGGTGACACCTGAAGAGCCGCGGGAGACCGGCTCGTCGGCGTATCTCGCGGTGCGCGAGGGCTGGATGACGTACCAGATCAGCTGGAGCAACTACGTCTCCTCCAACGACACCGGAGTCACGGAGCCGGACCTCTCGGAGGTCGAGGAGATGCTGAAGCTGGACACGAAGGCGACGCTGGCGAAGCTGAAGAGCTAGCGGGGCCTCTCGCGGGGGCGGGAAGGTCCGCGGGGCGGGAACCCCGGCGGGGACGGGACGGCGGGTTTCCGGCGGGGCGAGAAGGCCGCGGGACGGGAAGGCGCGGATTCCGGCAGCGCGTACCGCGGCTCCGACGCCGGTCAGCGGCGGCGCGCGGGGCGGGCCGCGCGGGCCACCGCCACCACGGCCTTCTCCAGCGCGTACCCGGGGTCGTCCCCACCGCCCTTGACCGCCCCGTCCGCCTCGGCCACCGCCCGCAGCGCGGCCGATACGCCGTCGGCCGACCAGCCGCGCATCTGCTGCCGCACCCGGTCGATCTTCCACGGCGGCATGCCCAGCTCGCGGGCCAGGTCGCCGGGGCGCATGCCGCGCGGTGCGGAGGCGAGCTTGCCTATGGCCCGTACGCCCTGGGACAGCGCGCTGGTGATCAGGACGGGAGCGACGCCGGTGGCCAGCGACCAGCGCAGCGCCTCGAGGGCCTCCGCGGTCCTCCCCTCCACCGCCCGGTCGGCGACCGTGAAGCTGGATGCCTCGGCGCGGCCCGTGTAGTAGCGGGCGACGACGGCGTCGTCGATCGTGCCCTCGACGTCCGCGGCGAGCTGCGAGCAGGCGCTCGCCAACTCGCGCAGGTCACTGCCGATCGCGTCGACCAGCGCCTGGCACGCCTCGGGCGTCGCGGAGCGGCCCGCGCCGCGGAACTCGGACCGTACGAACGCCAGCCGGTCGGCGGGCTTGGTCATCTTCGGGCAGGCGACCTCGCGGGCCCCCGCTTTGCGCGCCGCGTCGAGCAACGCTTTGCCCTTGGGGCCGCCCGCGTGCAGCAGGACCAGCGTGATCTCCTCGGCGGGGGCGGAGAGATACGCCTTGACGTCCTTGACCGTGTCGGCGGACAGGTCCTGGGAGTTGCGGACCACGACGACCTTGCGCTCGGCGAACAGCGACGGGCTGGTCAGCTCGGCGAGCGTGCCGGGCTGCAGCGCGTCGGGGGTGAGCTCGCGCACGTCGGTGTCCGCGTCGGCGGCCCGCGCCGCGGCGACCACGTGCTGCACGGCGCGGTCGAGGAGGAGGTCCTCCTGGCCCACGGCGAGCGTGACGGGGGCGAGCGCATCGTCGGTCGTCGAAGTCGTCGTCGCGGTAGTCGCGGTAGTCGCGGTAGTCGCGGTAGTCGCGGTAGTCGCAGTCTTCCTGGCCATCGTGGTCCAGCATCCCACGTGCCACTGACAATCCGGCCCTGGCGCAGAATGACCTGGTGAGCGACGTTCGACATGTACTGGTCCTGCCCGACCGCGACGCCGCGGAGGAGGTGGCCGAGGCCCTCGCCCGCCGCTTCGGGATCACCGAACAGCCCCGCCTCGTACGGGACGCACTCGCCGGCGAGGACGACGCCGAGGACGCGCAGTGGCTCGTGGTGGTCGAGGACCCTGCCGGGCGGCTGGACGCGGCAGCGCTGGACGCGCTCGCGGAGGAGTACGAGGGCTGGCTGGAGTCGGAATAGGACGCTACGGCTCCCGCACGGTCGGGACGCGGTCCAGCTCGATGCCGAAGCTGGTGCGGTAGGCGGCCAGCACCTCGTCGTCCGTGGTCAGGGCCTCCTCCCGGCGCCCGCCCGCGATCGTGGTCACCAGCCTGCGGCCGCTGAGCGTGACCCGGCCGCCGCCCTCGGTGAGGCGGGAGCAGACGAGCGAGCGGGTGAACTTGGACTTCGGCGAGGTCCTGTGCCACCAGCAGGTCGCCTCGAAGTCGCCCAGCTCGCGCGGGCGCAGGTCGAGCCGGAACTGCGGCTTGCCGTCCTTGAGGACCTCCAGGTCGCCGTCCGGGACCTCGGCGATACGGAACGTACCCCGGGGGTCGGTCTGGTCCCCGCGGTCGGCGAGCCGGAGGGGGTGGTGGCAGTGGTCGCCGAACCCGACGTCGGCGAGCCAGGCGTCCCCACCGTCCGGGCTCTCGACGCGCAGTACCAGGTGGTCGTACGGCGGACCGAGGCGGCCAGGCTCGCTGATGACACGGGCGGCGAGCAGGGTCACGGACCAGCCGAGGGCGACGAGCAGACTGCCGAACGCGCCGTTCAGTTCGTAACAGAAGCCGCCGCGCCGGGCCCGTACGACCTTGTCGACGAGCGGCTTCTCCTCGAGGACGATCTCCTCGCCGAGATGGACGCTGAGGTTCTCGAACGGCACGGCCATCAAGTGGTGCAGCTGCAGCTCGCGGAGGGCTTCGGCGTCGGCGCGCGCCGGGCGTGCGGCACCGATCCGCTGGAGGTAGGCGTCGGTCTGGGCGGAGTCCATGCACCAGTTATCACCCAACGCGCGGGGCGTACGCCATCGGTCCGCCATCGGTCCATCGACCTACGCCGTGGGCGAACCGGACGCACGGGCTTCCGGAACGGCGAGGCGCCGGTGATCCGCGGCGGGGCGCGTGACGGCGGAGCGCGGAGGCGGCGGCGTGCGTGCCGGGTGCGCTCGGCCGCCCTGAGACGGTGGGGCACGCGGCCGCCCCTTACGGCAGCGGCGAGGCGGGACGCCGGACCGCCCGTCACGGCGATCGCGCCGTCGGTGTCGGTGCGGAGGACGGTGGTGCCGTGCTGACGGAGCGCGGCGACAGTGTGCGGGGAGGGGTGTCCGTACGGGTTGTCTTCTCCGGCTGAAATCAGGGCGAGGCGGGGGCGGGCTCGGCGCAGGAGCTGCGGATCCTGGTAGGCGGAACCATGGTGGGCGACCTTGAGGACGTCCACGGGCGGCAGCTCCGGCACGGCTGCCAACAGTCCCTGCTGGGCGGGTGGTTCGAGGTCGCCGAGCAGGAGCAGGGTGAGTCCTGCCGTCCGGACCAGCAGCGTGATGCTGGCGTCGTTCGGACCTTCGAGCGGGGGTTCCGCGGACAGGGACGGCGGGGAGGGCACGTAGGCCGGGGCTTGGGGCGGGGCCGGGGCCGAGCCCGAGCCCGGGGCCTGGGTCGGGGCCGAGCCCGAGCCCGGGGCCTGGGTCGGGGCGGAGCCCGAGCCCGGGGCCTGGGTCGGGGCTGGGGCCAGGCCTTGGGCCGGGGTCGGGGCCTGGGGCGGGGCCGAGCCCGGGGCCTGGAGCGGAGCCGGGCTGGGTGGCCACAGGACGCGCCAGCGGAGCGGACCCAGCCGCCGCTCCCCCGGAGCCGTACGGACCACGGGGACGCCGGCGTCGCGCGCCACCCGACGTACGAACTCCGCCTGGTCCGCGGGCTCTCCGAGCGTCGTGGTCTCGATCACGCCGACCGCGCGGCCGCGCAGCACCCCGGGCAGACCGGTTACATGGTCAGCGTGGAAGTGCGTGAGCACGACCAGCGGGACTCGGGTGACGCCGAGGGCGCGCAGGCAGCGGTCCACGAGCGCGGGGTCGGGTCCCGCGTCCACGACCACGGCGGTGCCGCCGCCCGCCGCGAGAGCCAGCGCATCGCCCTGGCCAACGTCGCAGACCGCGAACCGCCAGCCGGGCGGTGGCCAGCCGGTGAGCAGCCGCGGCAGCGGCGCCGGGCGGGTGATCGCCATCAGCAGGAGCGCCGCGCAGGCCGCGGACAGCCACGGGCGGCGCAGCAGCCGGGGCGCGACCGGCACGGCGGCCGCTGTCAGGGCCGCGAGCAGCAGGCCTCCGGCCCAGCCGCCCGGCCAGTCCAGCTCGGCGCCGGGCAGCGCGGCACCGGTGCGGGCCACGGCCGCGATCCACTCGGCAGGCCAGCCGCCCAGCCACGCAAGCCCGGTGGCCACCGGTATCGCGACGGGCGCGGCAGCCAGCGCGGCGAAGCCGAAGACGGTCGCGGGGGCGACGGCGAGTTCGGCGAGCAGATTGCATGGGACGGCGACCAGGCTGACCCGCGCGGCCAGTACGGCGACAACGGGCGCACAGACGGCCTGCGCGGCCGCGGCTGCCGCAAGTACCTCGGCGAGCCTGGGCGGCACCCGGCGCCGCTGGAGCGCCGCGCTCCAGCGCGGCGCGATGGTCAGCAGCGCGCCCGTGGCGAGGACGGAGAGCAGAAAGCCGTAGGAGCGGGCGAGCCACGGGTCGTACAGGACGAGCACCAGCACTGCCGTGGACAGGGCGGGCAGCAGTGATCTGCGACGGCCGGTGGCGATCGCGAGCAGGGCGACCAGCCCGCAGGCTGCGGCCCGCAGCACGCTCGGCTCGGGTCTGCAGACGACCACGAACGCCAGCGTGAGCAGCCCGCCGAGGAGCGCGGTCGTGCGCAGGGGCATGCCGAGCAGCGGCGCAAGACCGCGGCGCTCGGCGCGCAGCGCGAGGTGCGGAGGGCCGATGAGAAGCGCGAGCATGATGGTGAAGTTGGCTCCGCTGACGGCCGTCAAGTGGACCAAGTCCGTTGCGTGGAAGGCCTCTTCGAGGTCCGGCGGCATCCTGGAGGTGTCCCCGACGACGAGCCCGGGCAGCAGGGCGCGGGCGTCGGACGAGAGTCCATCGGTGGCCTTCCGCAGCCCACCGCGCAGCTCCCCTGCGACCCTCTGGAGCGCACTCGGCTCCTCGATCACCTCCGGCGGCCGCCCGTCACCGGCGACACGCAGCACCGCTGCGACGGGCTCGGCGCCCCCGCTCGACAGCGGCGGCGCGGGCCGAGCGCGCACCCGCAGCCGCGTGGACGGCAGCACCTCCAGCCAGGCCGCCCGCGGCGAGGCTTCCTGGAACCGGCTGCGGTCTGTGGCCGTACCGTCGCCCGAGCGCCGCCCATGCGGCGAGCCGTGCTGCTGGACGACGACGAGCACGGGCGTACGCGTCGCCGTGACCGTGCCGTCAGCGGTCGTCACCCGCTCCGCCTCCGCCTTCAGGACGACCGCGGCGGGGGCGCGCTGCGCACCGTGCACGCGAGGGCGGGTGAGGCGGGGATCGCCGGTCACGGTCAGCTCGACCGTGACGTCCGCGTACTGCCGGGCCGGCTCGGACAGTGGACCGCGCCGCAGATCCGCCGCGTGCAGCGCGCCCGAGACCGCCGCGGCTGCCGCACAGAGCAGCGCCGCCACGGCGACGAAGCGCACGCCGCCGCGCTCGCGGCGGGCTCTCGCTCCGCGGAGCAGGAGGAGCAACGCGACTGCCAGGCACGCCGCGGCCGTTGCGGCTGCCCAGCTCGCGGGGGTGCCCACGGCGAGCGCCGCCGCGGCCCAGGCGGCGAGGGCTGGTGGGACGAGGCGGAGGTCCGCGGGGCTCTCCTGATGCGGGGCGGACGCGCCGAGGCGGTGGCCCGAGTCCGCGTGCGCTGCGGATCGCGTCATGGCTGCACGAGGGATCGGAGTTCGGCGAACCGGCGATCGCCGATGCCATTGACCTCGCGGAGTTGGTCCACGGAGGTGAAACCGCCGCTCTGCTCGCGGTAGTCGAGGATGTGCTGGGCCAGGACCGGGCCGACGCCGGGCAGTGCGTCGAGCTGCTCGGCAGTGGCGGCGTTCAGGCTGACCGGGCCCGCCGCCGCGCCCGAAGAAGCACCTGCCGCACCCGACGTGCCACCCGCGCCCGCCCTACCGGGGGCGCCCGCCCCACCGCCGCCCGCGCCGGCATCCGCGCCTGGTGCCGCCGCCGGTGGTGGCACGCCAACCACGATCTGCTCGCCGTCGTTGAGAATGCGGGCCCGGTTCAGCGCACGCGTGTCCGTGCCCGGCCGCACCCCGCCCGCCGCCTCGAGCGCGTCGGCGACCCGAGAACCGGCCGCCAGCTCGTGAATACCGGGCCTCCTGACCTTGCCCGCGACATCGACCACGATGCGGTGCGCCCCGCCGCCCGCGGCCGGCGCACCCGGCGCAGGGCTCGGTGCCATGGCTCCGGAGGCGGGCGCATGGCCGCCGCTGTGGCCGGGCGGAGGCTCGGCCGCAGGGGCCCGTACGGTCTGGGGGCGGCCGGTCCAGAAGTGATACACGGCCACGCCTCCGGCCAGCACGAGCACGACGGCCAGAGCGGCGAGCGTCCGCGGCTCGACGCCACACCTCAACTGCATCCATAACGGGAGCCGTTCGCGGATCGCGAGGCGCCACCGGGTGCGCCGTGGCAGGGCGTCCTCGGGCGGCGAGCCGGACGCGTCGGGGCCCGAGCCGCCCGACGGCGCTTCCGGGCTGCCCCCTGACGGCACCGGCCGTTCGGGATCCGGCTCCGCCGAGCCCGGCGGACTGCCCCCGCCTCCGTACCCCGGAGCTCCCGGGCGAGGAGGCGCAAGGAGTGGCGAGGGCGCGCGTACGGCTGCCGCTCCCTGCATGACCGCAGGCGACTCGTACGCCTCGTACGCCTCATACGCGCTCCGAGCGTCGTACGCGTCAAACGCCTCGTAATCCGCCTCGCCCGCGCGGGCTGCGGCACCCCGTCCGGGCCCGCCCGGCGGGGCGAACAGCGCCGCGGCGCGGGCGCGCAGCGCCACCGATCCGGGCGCCGTACCCGACCGGGCGACGGCGCGGCGGCGGGCGGCGCGCATGCCGGGACCGCCGACGCGTCGCACACCATGGCGGCGGCGAACTCGCTGATCGGATCCGGGCGCACGGCCCGGCCCACTGGTTACACTCCGTGATCGCATCTCCATGCCGACGACGGTAGACACGATCCGCGCGACCCGCTGAGCAGCACCAATTCCCGTGGATAACCCGCGAGTTGTGGAAAACCTCGTCACCCGCACGAGTGACCCGACCCCACATGCCACGCACAAGGCGTGGCGCCCGTCGCCTCAGCCCCTCGGCGACAGCACCGCGCCGAGCAGCCCCGGGCCCGTGTGGGCGCCGATCACCGCGCCCACCTCGCTGACGTGCAGCTCGCCCAGGCCCGGTACGCGGCCCCGCAGGTGCGAGGCGAGTTGGTCGGCGCGGTCGGCCGCGGCGAGGTGGTGGACCGCGATGTCCACCGGGGTGGCGCCCGCGCGTTCGACCACGAGCTCCTCGAGACGGGCGATGGCCTTGGAGGCCGTGCGTACCTTCTCCAGCAGCTCGATCCGGCCGCCGTCCAGCTGCAGCAGGGGTTTCACGGCGAGCGCCGAGCCGAGGAGCGCCTGCGCCGCGCCGATACGGCCGCCGCGGCGCAAGTAGTCGAGGGTGTCGACGTAGAAGTAGGCGGAGGTGCCCTCGGCGCGCTTCTCGGCCGCGGCCACCGCCTCGTCCAGCGTGCCGCCCGCCTCCGCGGCCTCCGCGGCCGCGAGCGCGCAGAAACCGAGGGCCATGGCGACCATTCCCGTGTCCACCACGCGAACCGGCACGGGTGCTTCGCGCGCGGCGAGGGCCGCCGCGTCGTACGTCCCGGACATCTCGGCCGACAGGTGCAGCGACACGATCCCGTCCGCGCCCGCCTCCGCTGCGGCCCGGTAGGCGGCTGCGAACATCGCCGGGCTCGGCCGGGACGTTGTCACCGGAGTACGGCGCTGCAGCGCCTGCGCCACGGAGCGGGCGGAAACCTCGGTGCCCTCTTCCAGCGCCTTGTTGCCGAGCACCACGGTCAGCGGAACCGTGGTGATGCCGTGCCGCTGCATGGCCGCCTGGGGCAGGTAGGCCGTGGAATCAGTGACGATAGCGACATGGCGGGACATGACTTGGAGGTTATCCGGGGACGCCGACGGCGGACAGTGCGGGCCCACGCAACACTCGGAACACCCTCTCAGTCACCAACTCAGGTCCTGCACCCGGCCCCCACCCCGGCCCCTGTCAGGTCGTGCTCTCCGGCCGGCGGGCGGCCTTCTCCCAGGGGTACGCGGTCTGCTGCCGGGGATCCCGCGCGGTGATGGCGGGCGGCGGCTCCTGTGACGCCGCGTCCGGCATGGAGACGTCCGGCCAGGTCGGAGTCGGTGTGGCGGCCGGCGGCGTGGCAGCCGACGGCCGGGCAGCGGGCTCCGCGGCAGGCGCCGGCGCAGCCGGACCGGGCGCCCGCCCGGCCTCCGTCGCCCCGGACACCCGCCCGGCCTCCGCCGACTTGGGCACCTCTTCCGCCGACCCAGCCGGCGGCCCCGCGTTCGTCGCCCCGGCCGCCGGTCCCGCCTCCGCGTCCGCCTCCGTCGTCCAGTGCCGCAGCGCCCCCGTCTCGACCTCGATCTGGTTCCCCAGCGCCGAGAGATCGTCGTCCGCGAACTGCTGAGCCCTGTCCTGCGCTGCCCACCGAAGGGAGTCCGCGTGGCCGACGAGCCGGCGGGTCCGCTCGCGCAACTCCGGCAGCCTGGCCACGAGCCTGCCCTTGTCCGGCTCCTGTTCCAGCCGCTTGAGCTCGCCGTCCAGCTCGCGCCCGTGCGCGCTCAGCCGCTCGAAGAGGCCGCGGGCCTCGGACAGGGACGCATCCTCGGGCGGGGCCCCGTACAGCGCGTCCTGCGTGGCCCGCATGGACGTGCGCAGCGAGAGCCGCAGCTCGGCGAGCTGGCCGACGGGGCCCGGCTGCGTGAGCTGCCTCGCCCTGAGCGTGGTGTCCTCGACGGTGCGCCGCGCCTGCGCGACCGTGCGGTCCACGCCGCGCTTCGCGGCGCCCACCACCTTGACCGTCACGTACGCGCCGAGCACGACGAACGCGAGGAAGAGCAGAGCGAGGATGAGGATCGCGGCTTCCATGGGCGCTCGCTCCTTCGCGGTGACGGGGGCCCGACCGGCTGTGCCGTGCCGGCATGGCCCAAGTGCACCGTGACGACATGGACCATGACGACGTGGACCGTGAGGACGTCGTGTCTCCACCCTAAACGGCCGAGGCCGGTCGAGGGTTCCATCGGAACCCCCAACCGGCCCGTAGGGGAAACCCCCGGAGTCCGCCGGCTACCGCCGGCGACCGGCCCCAGCCGGCCGCCTACGCCGGCACGATGTTGACCAGCTTCGGCGCCCGCACGATGACCTTGCGGATGTCCGCGCCACCCAGCGCGGCCACCACGCCCGCGTCGCCCAGCGCCAGCTTCTCCAGCTCCTCGTCGGCGATCGACGGCGACACCTCCAGGCGCGCCCTGACCTTGCCCTTGATCTGCACGACGCAGGTCACGGTCTCGTCGACGACGTACGCCGGGTCGGCGACCGGGAAGGGCTGGTACACGACCGTCGAGTCGTGACCCAGCCGGTGCCACAGCTCCTCGGCGATGTGCGGTGCCAGCGGGGCGATCAGCAGCACCAGCTGCTCGGCGACCGTCCGCGGAACCGGGCCTCCCGCCTTGGTCAGGTGGTTGTTCAGCTCGGTCACCTTGGCGATGGCGGTGTTGAAGCGCAGGTTCTCCATGTCCTGCCTGACACCGTCGATCGCCTTGTGCAGCGCGCGCAGCGTGTCCTCGTCCGGCTCCGCGTCGGCGACGGTCACCTCGCCCGTGTTCTCGTCCACGACGTTCCGCCACAGCCGCTGCAGCAGCCGGTACTGGCCGACCACCGCGCGCGTGTCCCAGGGCCGGGAGACGTCCAGCGGGCCCATCGCCATCTCGTACAGCCGCAGCGTGTCGGCCCCGTACTCGGCGCAGATCTCGTCCGGAGTGACCGCGTTCTTCAGGGACTTGCCCATCTTGCCCAGCAGCCGGGTGACCTTCTCGCCCTGGTAGTAGTACGCGCCGTCGCGCTCCTCCACCTCGGCTGCCGGGACCGCGATGCCGCGGCTGTCCCGGTAGACGTAGGCCTGGATCATGCCCTGGTTGAACAGCTTGTGGAACGGCTCGTACGAGGAGATGTGGCCCAGGTCGTACAGCACCTTGTGCCAGAAGCGGGCGTACAGCAGGTGCAGTACGGCGTGCTCCGCGCCGCCCACGTACAGGTCGACGCCGCCCGCGGGCTGCCCCTCGCGCGGCCCCATCCAGTACCGCTCGGCATCCGGGTCGACGACCTTCTCGCTGTTCCTGGGGTCCAGGTAGCGCAGCTCGTACCAGCACGAACCGGCCCAGTTCGGCATGGTGTTGGTCTCGCGGCGGTACGGCTTGACGCCGTCACCCAGGTCCAGCTCGACGTTGACCCAGTCCTGGTTCCGGGACAGCGGGGTCTCGGGGGAGGTGTCGGCATCGTCCGGGTCGAAAGTGCGCGGCGAGTAGTCGTCGACCTCCGGCAGCTCGACCGGCAGCATCGAGTCGGGCAGCGCGTGCGCGATGCCGTCCTCGTCGTAGACGATCGGGAAGGGCTCGCCCCAGTAGCGCTGCCGGCTGAACAGCCAGTCGCGCAGCCGGAAGTTGACCATGCCCTCGCCGATGCCCTGGGCGGTCAGCCACTCCGTCATCTTCGCCTTGGCGTCGACGACCCCCAGCCCGTCCAGCGAGACACCGGGACCGGTCGAGTTCACGATCCTGGCGTCGTACGAGACGAAGGCGTCGTCCCACGTCGAGGGGTCGGTCCCCCGGCCCGCTCCGGAGGAGCTATCGGATGCAGTGGAGGGATCAACGACGCAGCGCATCGGCAGCTCGAAGGAGCGCGCGAAGACGAAGTCGCGGCTGTCGTGCGCCGGGACGGCCATGATGGCGCCGGTGCCGTAGCCCATCAGCACGTAGTCGGCGATGAACACCGGGACCCGCTCGCCGCTGACCGGGTTGGTCGCGTACGCGCCGGTGAAGACACCGGTCTTGTCCTTGACCTCGGCCTGCCGCTCGACGTCGGACTTGGCCGCGGCCTGCTTGCGGTACTCGGCCACGGCCTCGGCCGGGGTGGCGTGCCCGCCGGTCCACACCTCGCGCGTCCCTTCCGGCCAGGCCGCCGGGACGATCGCGTCCACCAGGTCGTGCTCGGGCGCCAGCACCATGTAGGTGGCGCCGAACAGGGTGTCCTGACGGGTCGTGAAGACGGTGATCGCGCCCTTCTCGCCCGCCGGGTTCTGCTTCTCGACGGAGAAGTCGATACGCGCGCCCTCGGAGCGGCCGATCCAGTTCCGCTGCTGCAGCTTGATGGCCTCGGGCCAGTCCAGCGCGTCCAGGTCGTCCAGCAGCCGGTCCGCGTAAGCGGTGATCCGCATGTTCCACTGGCGCAGTTTGGCCTTGAAGACGGGGAAGTTGCCGCGCTCGGAGCGGCCCTCCGCGGTGACCTCCTCGTTGGCCAGCACGGTGCCCAGGCCTGGACACCAGTTGACCGGCGCGTCGGAGGCGTACGCCAGCCGGTACCCGCCCAGGACGTCGGCGCGCTCGGCGGCGCTCAGCTCACTCCAGGGGCGTCCTCCCCCAGAGCCTTCGGCCTGGGTGGGGGTACCCCCGGGAGTCGCGCGCTCCCCGCTCTCGAACTGCGCCACCAGATCGGCGATCGGCCGGGCCTTCTTCGCCTCCTCGTCGTACCAGGAGTTGAAGATCTGCAGGAAGATCCACTGGGTCCACTTGTAGTAGTCCGGGTCGATCGTGGCGAACGACCGGCGCTTGTCGTGGCCCAGGCCCAGCCGGCGCAGCTGGACCTTCATGTTCTCGATGTTGGCCTCGGTGGACACGCGCGGGTGGGTGCCGGTCTGCACCGCGTACTGCTCGGCGGGCAGGCCGAAGGCGTCGAAGCCCAGCGTGTGCAGGACGTTGTGGCCGGTCATGCGCTGGAAGCGGGCGTACACGTCGGTGGCGATGTAGCCCAGCGGGTGGCCGACGTGCAGTCCCGCGCCCGAGGGGTACGGGAACATGTCCATGATGTACTTCTTGGGCCTGGCCGCTCGCTCCGGGTCGCCCTCCAGGTCACCCGACGGGTTCGGCGCCTCGTACGTCCCCTCGGCATCCCAGATGTCCTGCCGGCGTGCCTCGATCTCGGCGGCCAGCGCGGCCGTGTAACGGTACGGCGCGGCCACCTCGGCAGCAGAATTCGTCTCGCTCATGATCCCTAAAGCTCCATCGATCGTCTCTGCCGGCGATTCCGGTTGCGACTTTTCAACCGAAACGAAAAATCCCCTCGCACAGGAGGGGACGCCGCGCCGATTCCGACCGGTATGTCCACCGGCCGGGATTGATCAGCGCGGCCCGCTAAGCAGAAGGCGTACGGCACGCATGCGCTCAGAGTACCGCAGCGCCCCTGTGGGCCGCACAGAGCCACCATCCACTTGCAGACAGCAACTTTTGCCGCCCTCTCCGCAATTGACATTGGAGCAAATAACGAAACAGCCACGATGATCTTCGCCGTGCGACCTAGCATGCGGAGCCGGGACCCCTCTCCCCGCACCACTGGAGTCGTCCGCATGAACCCTCACCGCAAGATCCGACCATCGTCCCCACCGCTCGATGTGCCGCGCCCGGTCATGATCGCCGGAGCGTTCGCCGTCATCGTCCTGATTCCGGCACTTGCACTTGCGACCGGCGGATGGCTTCGCGGCCTGCTCGAGTTCGGCGTCGGCGTGCTCGCCCTGGTGTCACTGACCTCCTCGGTCGTCTGGGGGCTGATAGCCACCGACCGCATTCTCCTCGTCCCGCGCCACCGGCTGCTCGCCCAGGGAATCCACCGCGCGCTGGCCGTTGCCTCCCTGGCCTTCCTCCTCATCCACATCACCCTCAAGATCGCCGCCGATCACGTCGGGCTCCTCGGTGCCCTGGTGCCGTTCGGGCTCGGGTTCACGGGCTCGGCAGGGCTGATCGGGCTCGGCTCCCTCGCCGCGTACTTCATGGTCATCGCGGGGGCGACCGGGGCGCTGCGCAGCTCCTTCGCCGCGCCCGAGCAGGCCGCGAGCCGCTGGCGCTCCCTGCACTCCCTGGCGTATCCGGCCTGGTTCGCGGGCCTGCTGCACGGGCTCTACGCCGGTCGCCCGGCCGCTGCCTGGGTGACCACGCTGTACGCGCTCAGCCTCGCCGCCGTGGCCGGCGCCCTGACCCTGAGGATCCTCCCGCAGCCGCAGCGGCGGCGCATCGCGCGGATGCTGATGTCCTTCACCCGGCCGGAGACGCTGGCCGGCAGGGGAGGAGCCAGGGACGAGGCGCCGCCCGCGCGGGACCCGGCCGTCGCACCGCTCCCCGGGATCCGGAGGGTTCCGGGCCAGCGGGCCGACACCGCGGTGGGCCAGCCGCCCCTGCGCCTCGACACGACCCGTCCCGCGCCGATCTCCGCGAGCCGCGGGGCGGGCATCTCCGCCGCGTACCGGGCCGTCTCCGCGGCGCCCCAGCCCCAGCCGCAGGAACGCTACGGACCGCCCCCCACAGGGCCCGTCCCTCCCCTGCCGCTGTCCGACCCGACGGACTTCTCCGAGGCGCCCACGACGATCTCCGGGCCCCTCCTGTCCGACCCCCCGCCTGCGGCGCCCCTCTATGACCCGGCGCTGTCCGACCCACTGTCCGACCCGCTGTCCGACCCGCTGTCCGACCCGCTGTCCAGCCCCACAAGGCTGTCGGACCCCCTGACCGAGCAGACCGCCCCGTACGAACAGCCCGCCCCATACGAGCCGGCCGCGCGGTACGAGACGACCGCGCAGTACGAGGCCCTGTACGAGCCCGAGCCCACCGAGCCGATGCCCACCGTGTCGTCGTACGCGACCCCCGGACCGGCACCGGCCGACCAGACCGTGGAGCGCTGGCCCGCGCCGTCCCCGCCGCCGCCCGCGGAGCACGTCAGGCCCCAGCAGGAGCCGTACCCCACATCCCCCACGTCGCGGCGCCGGACGGGACCGCCGTACCCGCCCTCACCCGGTGAGCCGTGGCACGAGCCCGCAGGAGACCGGCCATGAACGCACCCCTGCCCGACGTCCCGGATGTCCGGGTCGTCGGTCTTCCGCAGCTGACCAGCGGGTTCGATCTGGTCCACCGGCTCGACCTCCCCATGCACCTGAAGGTGCACGGGGCCCTGGAGCCGATGGTCGGCGAACGGCTCGCCGACCTTGCCGAGGCCGTCTCGCTGAATGGCCGCGGCGGCGCGCACTTTCCCTTCGCGAAGAAGCTGCGGGCCGTCGCGAAGAGCGCGATCCGCCGCGGCGTACGCCCCGTGGTCGTCGTCAACGGCAGCGAGGGCGAGCCCGCCTGCCGCAAGGACACCGTGCTGCTCTGCCGCGCCCCGCATCTCATACTCGACGGCGCCCTGCTGGCCGCCGAGGCGCTGGGCGCCCGCCAGCTGGCCATCGCCGTGACCCGCGACTCGACCGAGGCGTCCATGCGCGAGGCGCTGGCCGAGCGGGGCCTGTCCGACCGGCGCGGCCGGGGGCTTCGCGCGCGTGTGGTCAGGACCCCCGAGCGGATGGTGTCGGGCGAGGCGTCCGCGGTGGTCCGGGCCGTGAACGGCGGCCCGTCGCTGCCGCCCGGCCGCAAAGTGCGGGCCTCCGACTCGGGTGTGGCGGGGGCGCCGACGCTGCTGTCCAACGCGGAGACGTTCGCCCAACTCGCCGTCGCCGCACGGCTCGGGCCGCACCGCTACTGCAACACGGGCCTGACCGACGAGCCGGGCACCACGATGCTCACGGTCTCGGGCTCCGTGGGCCGGCCGACCGTCCTCGAGGTGCCCCTCGGCACTCCGCTGCGCTACGTGATGGAGCTGTGCGGGGCGCCCCCGATGCCGCAGGCCGTCCTGTCCGGCGGCTACCACGGCAACTGGATCGACGGGCTGACCGCCCAGGGAGCGATCATCTCCCGCAAGGCACTGGCCACGGCGGGCGGGGCGCTCGGGGCGGGCGCCCTGCTGCCCATCGGTCCCGACACCTGCCCGCTCGGCGAGTCGCTGCGGGTGGTGAACTGGCTGGCCGCCGAGACCGCGGGGCAGTGCGGGCCCTGCAAGCTGGGGCTCCCCGCGGCGGCCGCCGGTTTCTCCGAGGTGCTGGGCGGCGGGGGCCCGACCTCCCTGGAGGCCGTACGTCAGGTGACCCAGGCCGTGCGCGGCCGCGGGGCGTGCAAACACCCGGACGGCTCCGTGCGCTTCATCCAGTCCGCGCTGCAGGTCTTCACCGACGACCTGGCCGCACACGTGCTGAGCGGCGGCTGCGGCCGGCCCACGCAGGGCGTACTGCCACTGCCGGCGCCCGGCTACGAGGAGGAGGGCGTGCCGAGCGGCGAGAAGGTGGCGGTGGACTGGACGCTGTGCGAAGGGCACGGCGTCTGCGCGGAGCTGATTCCGGAGCTCATACGGCTCGGGCCCGACGGCTACCCCGCGGTCGCGGACGCGACCGTCCCGATGCACCTGCGGGGGCGCGCGCAGCGCGCCGTACGCCGGTGCCCCGCGCTCGCGCTACGGCTCGAGGCGACGGCCACCGAGCAGCCTGCGCCCACCAGGAGGGCGCTCCCCCGCGGCGGCGGCTGACCCGCCGCTCCGGCCCCGGTCCCGGTCCCTATAGGGGCCGGGACCTGTCCTATGAGGCCGGGACCGGGCATACGAGAGCGGGCCGCCTATACAGGCGGCCCGCTCTCATGCTGTGGAGCTAAGGAGAATTGAACTCCTGACCTCTTGCATGCCATGCAAGCGCTCTACCAACTGAGCTATAGCCCCAGGTCCTCGTCGTCCACCCCGGTTCCCCGCGGCGGCTTCGCCAACATTACACGGCCCCCCTGGCCTTCCGCCAAATCGATGACCAGCCGCTCCCGGCCGTCAGGCCGTGACGAAGGAGTAGAACCGTTTGAGCGTGCAGTGCTCGTCGAGCAGCCGCCCGTAGATCGGCTCGCCCTCGAGCTCGCGGTACGTCTCGATCGGGTCCCCCTTTATGATCAGCGCCCGCGCGCAGTCCTCGCACCAGTACTGGTAGTCGGGGTTGATCGGCTCCATGTCGCGGACGATAGGAGTCCCGCTGCCGCACCAATCGCACTTCCGCCTGTGTGCCCCCATCAGTCAGCTCCAGCTGTGGCCGCAGGCCGTGCAGACGTACGAAATCCCACCGTTGTCTCCCAGGACCTGGGCGACATGGGCCGAACCACAGGAAGGGCACTCGAGAAGGGCCGCCTCGGCAGTATCGAGCAGATCGCCGACCTCCTCGACCATGCTCGTCGGCATGCGCTCTCCTCCCCTTCCGGTCGTCCGATTCTGCCACGGGACGGCGCCCAGGTCAGCGGGGCAGCCCATCTCGGCCAGGCTAGCGGCGCGGCTGCCGCTGGGTCAGTGGCGCCGCCCGTGGCATGCGGACCGGCCGACGCACCGGCAGCGGCGGCCGCAGTCGGCGCCGGAGCACTCACCACCAGCGCGTACGGCACGGATGCGCCCCCGGTGCCGCGTACATAACTGGCCCGCCGTCGCCTCCGTTACGCATCGCCGCGCCGAACGTGCCGAACGCCCGCGCGCCCTGAAGGTGCAGGGTCAGGACGAGCCGGAAGGCGATCAACTGGTCGGTGTCCGCGGCGAGTCCGCGGGCGAGCGACGCCGCGGTGAAGCCGGCACGCGTGTCGGTGCCACCATCGTTACTGGGTACGGGACTTGCCGGTGGTGACAGCTCCCGCGGGGCCGGAGAGGCAAAGAATCCCGCCCCCTGACGGGAACGGGATCCTGGCGACTGTGGAGCTAAGGAGAATTGAACTCCTGACCTCTTGCATGCCATGCAAGCGCTCTACCAACTGAGCTATAGCCCCGCTCTTCTCGGCGCCGGAGCGCGTCGAACGAGAAGTAGCTTAACGGGTGACCGGCCGGAAACGGAAATCCGTTGGGCGCCGTCCCAGCCCTCGGCCCACCCCCGCCCCAGGCCTCCCCTCAGGCGTGGCCTCAGTCGTCGTCGCCGAGCACCGGCTCCGGCAGCGATCCGGCGTTGTGCTCCATCAGTCGCCAGCCGCGCACGCCCTCGCCCAGCACCGACCACGAGCAGTTGGCCAGGCCGCCCAGCGCCTCCCAGCTGCGCGGCTCGAGGCCGAGCAGCCTGCCGAGGGTGGTGCGGATGGTGCCGCCGTGGCTGACCACGACCAGCGTGCCGCCGTCGGGCAGCTTGTTCACATGGCTCTGGACGACCGGAGCGGCCCGCTCGGCGACCTCGGTCTCCAGCTCGCCGCCGCCGCGCCGCACCGGCTCGCCGCGCTTCCACGCCGCGTATTCCTCGCCGTACTTCTCGACGATCTCCTCGTGCGTGAGGCCCTGCCAGACGCCCGCGTAGGTCTCTCGCAGGCCCTCGTGGTGCGTGACCTCGAGGCGCGTGATCGCGGCCAGCTCGGCGGCCGTGTGCGCCGCACGCTTCAGGTCGGAGGCGACGATCGCGTCCGGCTTCAGCGCCGCGAGCAGCCGGGCGGCCCGGCGCGCCTGGGCAATGCCGGTCTCGGTCAGTTCGATGTCGGTCGAGCCCTGGAACCTGCGCTCCAGATTCCAGGCGGTCTGGCCGTGCCGCCACAGGACCACGCGGCGGCCACGGGCGCTGTTCGTGCCGTTCAGAGCAGGTCTCCGTCCAGGTCGTCGGCGGCCTGCCGCTTCGCGTACTCCTCCGCCTTGCCGTGGGTGGCGAGGGCGTCCTCCGGAAGTCCGAGCTGGGGACAGTCCTTCCACAGCCGCTCCAGCGCGTAGAACACCCGCTCCTCGCTGTGCTGCACATGCACCACGATGTCCACGTAGTCCAGCAGGACCCAGCGGGCCTCGCGGTCGCCCTCGCGGCGCACGGGCTTGGCTCCCAGCTCCTTCTGCAGCCGCTCCTCGACCTCGTCGACGATCGACTTGACCTGGCGGTCGCTGGGCGCCGAGGCCAGCAGAAAGGCGTCGGTGATCGACAGAACGTCGCTGACGTCGTACGCGATGATGTCGTGCGCGAGCTTGTCGGCGGCCGCCTGGGCGGCGACGTTGATCAGCTCGATGGAGCGGTCAGTGGCGGTCACGAGCAAGCTTTCCTTCGGGATCAGGTTCCCCTCCAGGGTCTCACGGCCCGCCGACAGCACCCGACCGGTTTCCTACCCGGCCTCGTAGTCCTGACCGAGCACCACCGTCACATCCGCGTTGGCCGCGCCCTTGCCCTTCTTCACCGCGCTGTCCGGCAGGCCCAGGGTCCTGGCGACCTGCTTGGCCTTCTCCGCCTGCGCCGGGTCCGCGTAGGTCACCTGCGAGGCGGTCTGCGCGGCGCCCGCGGCGCCGCCGTCCACGAAGGTGAAGCCCCCGTTGACCAGGGCGACCTGGGCGCTGCTCGCGGCCTTCCGGTCGCCGGTGGCGTTCCGGACGCTCACCCGCGGGGCCGCGTCGGGGTCGGCGTTCCTGACCTTCCCGCCCAGGACGTTCTTGACCACGCTCTCGGCGGTGCGCTCGCTGAGCGTCCCGTCCGGCTGCACCGGCAGCAGCGCCGTCTCGTACGCGCCGCCCTTGGCCTGCTCGGCCAGCTGGGCGAGGGAGGCGCCCAGCTGGTTCTCGGTCAGCGACGGGTCCGGGATCTGATTGAGCGACTGCACGGTCGTGGTCGCCGCGTCCGGGTCGCTCGAGATCTTCTTCAGGACGGCCTGCATGACCTGACCGAAGCGCAGCAGCTGCTTGTTCCGCTCCTCGCCGCGCGCCCGGTGGGTGGCGTAGGCGACGGCGGCCTGCCCGGACAGCGTCTGCGCCCTGCCCGGCTTGACCAGCGGGTCGTCGCCCTTCTTCACGCCCGGCACGGTCGTGTCGGTGTCGACATCGATCCCGCCGACCGACTCGACCAGGTTCTCCAGGTACGGGGTGTCCAGGCGCCAGCTGCCCTGGATGTCCGAGCCGAGGAGAGTGCCGAGGGCGTCCCGGGTGGGCGTGGTGCCCTCGTCCTCGACGGACTTGCCGAGGGTGGTGCTGGCGCCGTCGTCGGTGCCGAGCACCAGGGAGTTGGGCAGCAGGACGGTGGTGCCCTTCTTGGTGGTCTCGTTGTCGACCAGCAGCACGGTTGAGCTGCCGCCGCCTTTGGTGTTCCGCAGGTGGACGACGATCACGTCCCGCTTCTGCGGGCCGCCTGCCGCCTGGGGGCCGGGGTCGGATCCCGGAAGGGCCGGCAGCTTGCCCGCGTACCAGAGGTAGCCGACGCCGCCCGCGAGGGCGAGGGCGAGGAGCACGACGAGCGCCACGACGCGGTTGCGCCCCTTGCGCTTGCGCTCGTCCCGCCGCTCGGTGCGGGTCTCGGCGAATTTCAGCCAGTCGATGACGTCTTCGGAGTCCTCGTCCCCCTCCTCGATGAACGAGAACTGCTCGGTCTGGTAGTCCCGGGAGGACGGGTCCGGCCCGCGGCCCCGCGGCGGCGCCTGGGGCGGGACCCGCGGCTGCTGCTGGGTCTGCTGCGGCGCGGGGGCCTGCCGGGGCGGGGCCTGCTGCGGGGGCCGCGGCGGCCGGGCCGGCGGCTGGGGCTGCGGCTGGGCATACGGGTCGTAGTACTGCTGTGGCTGCTGGGACTGCTGAGGCTGGCGGCCGTACGGGTCGTAGCCGTATCCCTGCTGCTGAGGCTGCTGTCGCGGTGGCGGCGGCGGTGGCGGCTGCTGTCGCGGTGGGGGTGGCGGCGGTGGCGGCTGCTGCCGCGGTGGGGGTGGCGGCGGCGGCTGCTGAGGCTGCTGCGGGCGCTGCTGCGCATACGGGTCGTAGTACTGCTGCGTGTACGGGTCGTAGGCGTAACCCGGCGGCGGTTCCTGCTGTTGTTGCGCGTAGGGGTCGTAGTACTGCTGTCCGTAGGGGTCCTGGCCACGCTCGGGCCCACCCTCGGCATGGTGCCGCCCGGAGTGTGCGTCGTTCACAGGTGCCCCTTCCAGTGCTCGGCTATCCGGCGTCCCGGTACAGCCCGCGCTTGTTGATGTAGCGCACCACCCCGTCCGGCACCAGATACCAGATGGGGTCCCCCGCCGCCACCCTCGCCCTGCAGTCCGTCGACGAGATGGCGAGCGCCGGAACCTCGACCAGCGAGACGCCGCCGTCCGGCAGTCCCGGGTCGTTGAGCGTATGCCCCGGCCTGGTCACACCGATGAAGTGCGCCAGCGAGAACAGCTCCTCGGCGTCCCGCCAGGTCAGGATCTGGGCCAGCGCGTCGGCCCCGGTGATGAAGTAGAGATCGGTGTCGGGGTTCAGTTCACGCAGCTCGCGCAGGGTGTCGATGGTGTACGTCTTGCCGGCGCGGTCGATCTCGATGCGGCTGACCGAGAACTGTGGATTGGACGCGGTCGCGATCACCGTCATCAGATAGCGGTCCTCGGCAGGGGACACCTCCCGGTGGCTCTTCTGCCAGGGCTGGCCGGTCGGCACGAACACCACCTCGTCGAGGTGGAACTGCGCGGCCACCTCGCTCGCGGCGACCAGGTGACCGTGGTGGATCGGGTCGAACGTTCCGCCCATCACACCGAGTCGCCGCTTAACCGGACCGGTCACAGCCCCTCCCTGGTCTTCCATGCGTGCCGAGCCTACGGCTCAGCGGTCCCGATTGAAGCGGGTGGTGATCCACAGCAGGAGCAGCAGGGCGAACAGCGCGCCGCCGCCCGTGAGGTACGGGCTGAGGCTCTCGTGGTTCCCACTGTGCTCGCCACCCTCGGAGGCGAGCGTGACCAGGGCGTGGGCGGTGCTGCTGGGAAGACTCATCGTCGGCAGGCCTATCCAGTTCGTGATCGGGCGTGGAACGCGCGGACGCGTACGTAGCGCCCTCATCGTAAGCGGGCGATCGCAACCTTTGGGCCTAGGGTGGGGTCTACCGGGGGGACGGGCCACAGCGAGGCCGACAAGGGGGCCAGGCAATGACCGAGCACAGCCAGGAGCGCGTACCGAGCCGCGACCGCAGGCGCTTCCCTGGGATCTCCTCCCGGGCGTACGAGCATCCCGCCGATCGATCGGCGCTGGTCGCGCTGCGCAAGCTGAGCGGCTTCGACACCGTCTTCAAGGCGCTGAGCGGGCTGCTGCCGGAGCGCAGCCTGCGGCTGCTGTACCTGTCCGACTCGGTGCGGGTCGGCGACCAGCAGTTCGCGCATCTCAACGACATGCTGCGGGACGCCTGCTACATCCTGGATCTGGAGAAGGTCCCGCCGATGTACGTGACGCAGGACCCGAAGCCGAACGCCATGTGCATCGGCCTGGACGAGCCGATCATCGTGGTCACCACGGGGCTCGTGGAGCTGCTGGACGAGGAGGAGATGCGGGCGGTCGTGGGCCACGAGGTCGGCCACGCGCTGTCCGGGCACTCCGTCTACCGCACGATCCTGCTGTTCCTGACGAACTTCGCACTCAAGGTCGCCTGGATCCCGCTGGGCAACATCGCGGTGATGGCGATCGTGACCGCGCTGCGCGAGTGGTTCCGCAAGTCCGAGCTGTCGGCGGACCGGGCCGGGCTCCTGGTCGGCCAGGACCTGCAGGCGTCGATGCGCGGCCTGATGAAGCTTGCGGGCGGCCACCATCTGCACCAGATGAACGTGGACGCGTTCCTGGCGCAGGCCGAGGAGTACGAGGCGGGCGGCGACCTGCGGGACTCCGTCCTCAAGATCATGAACGTGCTGCCGCGCAGCCACCCGTTCACGACCGTGCGCGCAGCCGAGCTGAAGAAGTGGGCGGCGGGCCGCGACTACCAGCGGATCATGGACGGCCACTACCTGCGGCGGGACGGGGACAAGGACGCGTCGGTCTCCGACTCCTTCAAGGACCACGCGAACCACTACGCCGACACCGTGCGGACCAGCAAGGACCCGCTGATGGCGCTGGTGCGGGACATCGCGGGCGGGGCCGGGGACCTGGGCGGGAAGCTGCGCGAGGCCTTCACCGGCCGCCCGGGCGGCCCCCCTCCCGGGCCCGGGAACAAGCCGTCCGGGGGCAACCCGCCCAGGGATGACGCTACGGGCTCTGAGGGGCCGACGGAGCCCTAGGCGCCAGCACCCCGCACACCGCGGCGGTCGGCCGGCCCGGCGCATACGGATCCGTGCCCGCCGGGCTGTCCGCCTTGGCGCTCTGCCCGGCCAGCAGCGGCCGCAGCTGCCCCGCGGGGTCGGCGGCGCAGGCCAGCGGGCCCGCCTGGAGGTAGCTCTGGACGACCTCGACGCGGTGGTCCCGCAGGTCGTCGCGGTCGAAGCGGAGCCGCACCTCGCGGCGCACGGTGAACAGCGAGGCCTCATCGGACGCGTCCGAGCCGCTCGGCGCGGCCCGCACCGCGTAAACGATCGTGTGGTCGCCGGTGACCTCCAGCTGGTCCGGGCCACTCTCCGAGACGTCCAGGCTGCCGTGGACCCGAATCTTCGGGTCGGCCAGGGCCACCTGGGCGGGGTCGAAGCGTATGAGCCAGCCGGTGGCCGCGTGCCGCCCGTCGTCGGACGGGCGCTCCAGGCTGCGGTCGAACTGGCCCAGCTGGCCCGGGTCGAGCAGCACGCGCACGGACCGCACGGCGCCGCCGGTCAGCACGTCCGGGTCGAGGGCGGACCGCACGACGTACTCCTTGGCGGACTCGAGCGCGGCCAGCACCTGGCTCTCGGAGAAGCTCCTGGTGGCGCGGGCAGCGGGCAGCGTGACCCCTTCGGCCCCCGACCTGTACGTGGCGGCCGGGCTGCGCTCGAAGAGGTCCGCGGGCGCCCCGCCGGGAACGCGGCCCTGCGGGGCCAGCGGTATCACGCTGGACCGCAGCGGCTCAGCGGCGCGCAGGGCCTGCTGCTGGTAGGGGTGGCGTACGCCCATGTAGATCGCCGTGGCGAAGGCCAGGGCTATGAGGATGACCAGGACCAGGGCCTGCCGGGATCCGCGCGCCCGCGACCAGGGGCGGCGGCTGCGCACGGCGGGCGCGTGGTCGTCCAGGCGCTCCTGGGCCGAGAATTCCTGGAGCCGGGCAGCGCGGACGAACGACTCGTCGAATACGACGGATCGGTACTCGTCCTCTCCACCTCCCGGAACGCCCTCGGGTGTCCCCTCAGGTGGCTCTCCAGGCCCGGCCATACCTTCAGAGTAGGTCGGAAGGCTTCCAGGTAAACGCCCTGCTGCGCGACAACTTCTGACGAATGCTCAGCGGTCTGTCAGTGGGCACGCGGCACGGCTGAAGCGGTCGGTGCGGCGGAGTCCGCTTCGGGTCTCGGCACTCCTCCGGGCTGCCCGGTGAGCTGCCCCACCTGCGGTCCGTCCACCCCGCTTGTGGCGGGCGGCGGCGCCGGTTCCTGCCGGCTGCCCGCAGTTCCACGGTAGACCGCGGCAAAGGCCAGCGCGACCATGCCAATGCCCATCACGACGGCGAGCACCCAGGCCACGGGGCGGTGCCAGCGGGCGTGGCTGCGGTAGGGGCCGAGGGCGCCGCCGTAGCGGCCGTACGGGCCGTAGCCCTCGCCGTCGGGGTCCTGCTCGAAGGCGTCGCCGTCGTGCCGCGCGAAGTCCGCGTCCGGGTCGTCGGGGTCGAACCCGTCGTCGTAGAACTCCTCCTCGGCGGGGCCTGAGCCGGCGCGGGACCTCCTGGCCTCCGCCTCGGCGCGCGCCTGAGCCGCGGCCAGCATGCGCTCGACCGCGGTGGGTTCATGGATCCGCGCGGACCGTACGAAGTCCTCGTCGAACACCACGGACGCGAACTCTTCGTCCGCTGCCCCGTGGCTGTGACTGTCGGGCTCGTCGCCGTCCGGGAACGGCCTGCCCCCCACGTCGTCCGGCACCCGTCCAGAGTACGGCCGACGGGACAGTTTGGGCAGGCCGAGACCGAAATACGGACCTGCCTGATCAGGTCACCGGGTGTGACCGTCGCCGGTCACCAGGTACTTGGTCGACGTCAGCTCCGGCAGCCCCATCGGGCCCCTCGCGTGCAGCTTCTGCGTCGAAATGCCGATCTCGGCACCGAAGCCGAACTGGCCACCGTCCGTGAACCGCGTCGAGGCGTTGACCGCGACCGTCGTGGAATCCACCAAACGGGTGAACCGGCGGGCCGCGGCCTGGGACGTCGTGACGATCGCCTCGGTGTGCCCCGAGCTCCACAGCCGGATGTGGTGGACGGCCGCGTCGAGGGAGTCGACGACGGCGGCGGCGATGTCGTACGAGAGGTACTCGGTCTCCCAGTCCTCCACGGTCGCCGGCACCACGGTGGCCTTCGTGCCGGCCTTCTCGGCGGCGTCCAGCACCCGCTCGTCGGCGTGCACGGTGACCCCGGCCTCGGCCAGCGCGTCCAGGGCCCGCGGCAGGAACTCCGCGGCGATGTCCTGGTGGACGAGGAGGGTCTCGGCGGCGTTGCAGACGCTGGGCCGCTGCGCCTTGGAGTTGATCAGGATGTCGACGGCCATGCCGAGGTCGGCCTGCGCGTCGACGTAGACGTGGCAGTTGCCGGTGCCGGTCTCGATGACCGGGACCGTGGACTCCGTGACGACGGTGCGGATCAGGGAGGCGCCGCCGCGCGGGATCAGCACGTCGACCATGCCGCGGGCGCGCATCAGCTCGCGTACGGACTCGCGGCTCTCACCGGGCACGAGCTGTACGGCGTCGGCGGGCAGCCCGGCCCCGCCGACGGCGTCGCGCAGGACGGTCACCAGGGCCTTGTTGGAGGCGTACGCGGAAGAGGAGCCGCGCAGCAGCACCGCGTTGCCCGACTTCAGGCACAGCGCGGCGGCGTCAACGGTGACGTTGGGCCGGGCCTCGTAGATGATCCCGACGACGCCCAGCGGCACGCGGACCTGGCGCAGGTCGATGCCGTTGGGGAGCGTGGAGCCGCGCACGACCTCGCCGACGGGGTCGGGCAGCGCCACCACGTCCCGTACGTCCGAGGCGATGGCCCGGACGCGCTCGGGGGTCAGGGTCAGCCGGTCGACGATCGCCTCGCTGGTCCCGGCGGCGCGGGCGCGCTCGACATCCTCGGCGTTGGCCTCGACGATCTCCTTCGTCCGCACCTCGAGGGCGTCGGCCATCGCCAGCAGCGCGTCGTCCTTGACCGCCCGTGGCAGGGTCGCCAGGGTCTGCGCCGCGTCGCGGGCCTTGTAGGCGGCGTGGATGACCGGGGACTTCGGCGTGGGGTCCGCCAGAGGGGAGGGGAAGTCGCTGCTCATGCCTAGCAGCGTACTGAGCCGCGGGGCACACCCGCCCTATGTCCCGCTCTGCGAGACGGTCCGCTGCCCGCTGCGGGAGGGGAAACGGCCCCCAGGACGGGCCGTCGGTACGGGCCGTCGGTACGGGCCGTCAGTAGGGGTGGACGCCCACGCGGGCGGCCGGGGGCGGGCCGTAGCCCTCCGCGATGCGCTGGTGGTACGTCTCGCGGTCGATGACCTCGAGGCCGACGATCTCCCAGGGCGGCAGCTTGGCCGTGGCGCGGTGCTCGCCCCAGAGTCGGAGGGCGACGGCGGCCGCGTCGTGAAGGTCGCGCGCCTCCTCCCAGTAGCGGATCTCGGCGTGGTCGTTGGCGTAGCGGCTGGTCAGCAGGAAGGGGTGGTCGTGGGCGAGCTGCTCGAGGGAGCGCCTGACCTCCTTCAGCGGGGCCTCCTCGCCCGAGACGCTGAGCGTGATGTGCCACAGCTTGGACACCCCGCGCTCGCGGGTCTCCGGCTCCCGCTCCTGCCCGGCACCGACGGCCGGCCCGGCCCGCCGCTCGGCGCCTTCCTCCGCGCCCACGCTGGCCAGTGCCCGCTCCTCCCCCGCAGCCCTTCTGGGGTGGGTGGTGCCACCTCGGGGCAACGCCCCTGGGCGCCCTCGTCTCACCGGCGGCCTCCTGCTGTGCTCGGCGCTCCGCTCGTGCGCAGGCGGAGCCGTGTCGTGCTGTCGTCCGCGGGACACCGCAGCGCGATGCGATGTCCGTGCATCAAAGTTGACCAGCCTGGCGCCTGGCTTCGGGCGGTTTTCCGGAAGGTCACCGTGGAATGACGGGACTTTTCACCGAACCTCCGCCGATGACGTCCGTCAGTGGTCCAGCACAACCAGGTCGTCCCGGTGCACGACCTCCCGCTCGTACGCCGGGCCGAGCTCACGCGCGAGATCCCGGGTCGAGCGGCCCAGGAGCAGGGGGATCTCCTTGGCGTCGAAGTTGACGAGACCGCGGGCGACCGCCCGCCCCTCGGCATCGCGCAGCTCGACCGGGTCGCCCGCGCTGAAGTCCCCCTCGACGGCGGCGATTCCGGCGGGCAGCAGCGACGTACGGCGCTGGACCACGGCCCGTACGGCGCCGTCGTCCAGGGTGAGCGCGCCGCGCGGGGTGGAGGCGTGGGCGAGCCACAGCAGCCGGTTGGCGGAGCGGCGCCCCGTGGGGTGGAAGTACGTGCCGGTGGCGCGGCCCGCGAAGGCGTCGGCCGCGTGCGTGGCGGAGGTGAGGACGACCGGGATGCCCGCGGCCGCGGCGATCCGGGCCGCCTCGACCTTGGTGACCATGCCGCCGGTGCCCACCCCGGCCTTGCCCGCGCTGCCGATCGCGATGCCCTCCGTGTCCTGGGGTCCGGTGACCTCGGGGATGCGGGAGGTGCCGGGGCTGGTGGGGTCGCCGTCGTAGAGACCGTCCACGTCCGAGAGGAGAACGAGCAGGTCGGCCCGTACGAGGTGGGCGACGAGCGCGGCGAGCCGGTCGTTGTCGCCGAACCGGATCTCGTCGGTGGCGACCGTGTCGTTCTCGTTGACGACCGGCACCGCACCCATGGCGAGGAGCTTGTCCAGGGTCCGGTAGGCGTTGCGGTAGTGGGCGCGGCGGCTGGTGTCGTCGGTGGTCAGCAGCACCTGGCCGACGCGGACGCCGTAGCGCGCGAAGGAGGCGGTGTAGCGGGCCACGAGCAGGCCCTGGCCGACGCTGGCGGCGGCCTGCTGCCTGGCCAGGTCGCGGGGGCGGCGGCGAAGGCCCAGCGGCGCGAGCCCGGCGGCGATGGCGCCAGAGGAGACGAGCACGATCTCCTTCTCTCCGCCGCTGCGGGCCTTGGACAGGACGTCCACGAGAGCGTCCACGCGGTCGGCGTCGAGCCCTCCGGCCGCGGTGGTCAGGGACGACGAGCCGACCTTGACCACGACTCTGCGGGCGGCCGCGACCCCGTCCCGTACCGCTGCTGACCCTGCTGCCCCTGACACCTGCGTCCCCACTGTTTCCACTGATCCACCGAGCTCTCCGCCTCGCAATCTACGTCAGCGGGGCCGGGCCGCGGCGAGCGGTCCGATCGGCGGACGGCACGGCGTACGACGCGGCGGACGACGCGGCGGACGACGCGGCGTACGACGCGGGCTGCGGCACGGCGGAGAACGGGCGCGCCGGGGTGGCGGATGACACAGTCAGCCATTTGGTTCACTGGCTATGGCCCGATTCGTGGTGATAGGGGTCACGGCAGATTGTCATGCGGGTGGCGCACGCAATACGGTCAGGGGTCGTCCTCCCGTCACCACCGCTTCATGTGGTGTTGGTGCGAGGCCGGCCGCCCCTGACGGCCCTCCCCCATCCGATCGCCTCCAGCCCAGGAGCCCAGCCCGTGCCCTCTGCCGGACTCGCCCCCCGCCGGATCGTGCAGCTCTCCGCGCTGCTCGCGATGTTCGCGGCCTTCACGGCCCAACTCGCGGGCGCACTGCTGCCCAACGTGCCGACCTTCGTCGCCGCCTCCGCTGCGGGCCTCGCCCTCGATCTCTATCTGCAGCACAAGCAGCCGGGGCTGCTCTCGCTGCTGGGCAGAATCCGGTTCGACGTCACGGTGCGTCAACTGCTGCGCGACATGCTGATTCTCGTCGGGCTGCTGCGCATCGACGGCATCAACCCGCTGAGCGAGCAGTCCCCGCTCACCATCGCGCTGCTCGGCTTCTACCTGCTGCACTTCGCCTGCCAGGCGGTCGCGGTGCTCGTGCGGCGCAGCCGGGCGCTGCCGATCGTCACCCGGAACATCGACACCTCCGCGCTCGGTCTCGTGGCCGCCCCGCCGCGCATCCTGGCCCGCCGCCCCGGCCACCGGCTGCTGACCTTCTCCGTGCCGGCCACGGCGGGCCTGCTGGCGACGGCGGCCACCACGGACGCGTACTGGGGCGGCATCGGGCTCGGTCTCGCGCTCTGCCTCGCCGGCGCCGGAACGATCCACCTGGGCACCTGGCTGCTGCCGGGGAAGCGGCCCGCGAGCGAGCAGAAGATCCTGGAGTGGCTGGACGCGTGGCTGGCCGAGTACCGGCCGACCGTCGGCATGTACTTCTCCGGCGGCACCACGTCCGCGTACCAGGCCAACATGTGGCTCTCGACGCTCGCCGCGCTCGACGGCAAGCCGCTCATCGTGCTGCGCGAGCGCTTCATGGTGCAGAAGATCGACGCGACGGACGTGCCGATCGTCTGCATCCCCAAGGTCGCGCACCTGATGCATCTGGAGCACTCGACGCTGAAGCTGCTGCTGCACCCGGCGAACTCGGGCAAGACCTCGCAGGTGCTGCGCATTCCGTCGATCAAGCACGCGTTCATCAACCACGGCGAGAGCGACAAGCTGTCCAGCTGCAACCCGTACGCGAAGGCGTACGACGAGGTGTGGGTGGCGGGTGCGGCGGCGCGCGAGCGCTACCAGCTCGCGGACATCGGCGTCGAGGACAAGGACGTCGTGGAGGTGGGCCGCCCGCAGCTGGCCCCGATCCGGCCGTACGCGGGTGCGTCGACCGGTCCGTACACGACCGTGCTGTACGCCCCCACCTGGGAGGGCTGGACCAACGACCCCGGCAACACCTCGGTGATCCTGGCGGGCGAGAACATCGTCCGCGAGCTGCTCGCCGACCCGAAGGTGCGGCTGCTCTACAAGCCGCACCCGATGACCGGCTCCGTAGACCCGCGCGCGGGGCTGGCCAACGAGCGCATCAAGGCGATGATCGCCGAGGCGAACGCGGCGCGCGGCGGTGAGCGGCCGGGACCCGAGGCCGCGGCCGAACTGGCCCGACGCACCGCCGAGTTGGACCGGCTCACCAGCACCGCTTTCCGGGCTGGCGCGGACGAGATGGAGCGGATGCTGCTCCAGGGCGCCCCGGACACCGGCCGGGCGGCGGCCGTCGCCGAGGCGACGGCGGCGTGGGAGGTCGCGTACTGGGCGTCCTTCCCGGACTGGGAGCACCAGATCATCACCACCCCCCGGCCGGCGATCTACACCTGCTTCAACCAGGCCGACCTGCTGATCAGCGATGTGTCGAGCGTCGTCTCCGACTACCTGACCAGCGAGAAGCCGTACGCGGTGGCGAACACCACGGGGCTGTCGGAGGAGGACTTCAGGACCGGGTTCCCGACGGTGCGGGCCGCCACGATCCTGGAGCCGAAGGCGAAGAGCGTCCCGGCGCTGCTGGAGTCCGTACGCCACCCCGAGAAGGACACGCTCGTCGCTGCTCGCGCGGAGCTGAAGGAGCACCTGCTCGGGCCCTCCGAGCCGCCGTCCCTCGTACGCTTCGACCGGGCGGCGCAGGCGCTGGCCACGAAGGCGGACGAGCGCCGCGCCCGGATGGAGGCGCGCCTGGCGAGCGAGATCCCGGGTCAGCGGGAGGCCGACGGCGCGGAGGAGGAAGCGGAGCTGGACGCGAGCGCCGAGGACTCCGTCAACGCGTAGCCATCGCCGGGCGGGCAGCACCCTCTTCCCGAGGCTTGGGACAGCGGCACCCCGGTGGTGGGCATTCGTTCCGCGGGGCGATGGGGGTGCCCCGCGGAACGAATGCCCACACCACGGCGAGATCGGCCCGCCGGCGAGGGCACGGCTACGCGAAGGGGTCGAAGTCCTCGTATTCGTCCTGGACCTCGTCGCGCGCCGCCTGGCGGTCGCGGCGGCGCTGCGCGGCCGGCCGCGGCGCCTCGAAGCGGTGATCCTCGCCGCGCCGCCCGAGCATCTCCGCGCCCGTCGCCATCGTCGGCTCCCAGTCGAAGACGACCGCGTCGTCCCCGCCCCCGATGACGACCTCGTCGCCCGCCCGGGCCCCGGCCTTCATCAACTCCTCCTCGACGCCGAGGCGGTTCAGCCGGTCCGCGAGGTAGCCGACGGCCTCGTCGTTGGCGAAGTCGGTCTGCCGGACCCAGCGTTCGGGCTTCTCGCCGAGCACCCGGTAGAAGCCGCTCTCCCCGGTGACCGTGAAGCCCGCGTCGTCCACGGCCTTCGGCCGGATGACGATCCGGGTCGCCTCCTCCTTCGGCTTCGCCGCCCGCGCGTCCGCGACGATCTTCGCGAGGGCGAAGGACAGCTCCTTCAGACCGGCGTGGGAGACCGCGGACACCTCGAAGACCTGGAAGCCGCGGGCCTCGAGGTCGGGCCGGATGATGTCGGCGAGGTCCTTGCCGTCGGGGATGTCGGTCTTGTTGAGGGCCACGATCCGCGGCCGTCCGTCGAGACCGCCGTACTCCGCCAGCTCGGCCTCGATCACATCGAGGTCGGTGACCGGGTCGCGCTCGGACTCCAGCGCCGCGCAGTCCAGAACGTGTACGAGCACGGAGCAGCGCTCGACGTGCCGCAGGAACTCCAGGCCCAGGCCCTTACCCTGGCTGGCGCCCGGGATCAGCCCCGGCACGTCCGCGATCGTGTAGACGGTCGAACCGGCCGTCACCACACCGAGGTTGGGGACGAGGGTGGTGAAGGGGTAGTCGGCGATCTTCGGCTTGGCGGCCGAGAGCACCGAGATCAGCGAGGACTTGCCGGCGCTCGGGTAGCCGACCAGCGCCACGTCGGCGACGGTCTTCAGCTCCAGCACGACGTCGCCCGCCTGGCCGGGCTCGCCCAGCAGCGCGAAGCCGGGGGCCTTGCGGCGGGCGGAGGCGAGCGCGGCGTTGCCGAGGCCGCCGCGGCCGCCCTGGGCGGCGATGAAGCGGGTGCCGTGCCCGACCAGGTCGGCGAGGACGTTGCCCTGCCTGTCCTGGACGACGGTGCCGTCGGGGACGGGGAGTACGAGGTCCGTACCGTCCTTGCCGGAGCGGTTGCCGCCCTCGCCGGGCTTGCCGTTGGTGGCCTTGCGGTGCGGGCTGTGGTGGTAGTCGAGGAGCGTGGTGACCGACTGGTCGACGACCAGGATCACATCGCCGCCACGGCCGCCGTTGCCGCCGTCGGGGCCCCCGAGCGGCTTGAACTTCTCGCGGTGCACGGAGGCGCAGCCGTGGCCTCCGTTACCCGCGGCGACATGCAGCTCGACGCGGTCCACGAAGGTGGTCATGCGGATTGCCTCCCGTTACGTTCTACGGCGTACGCCCGATGCGTACGGAATGTCGTTCTGCTAACGCGCCGAGGGCGGACCCGCTTCCCGTCGCCGGGAAGAGCGGTCCGCCCTCGGAAAAGGTGCTGTGTCGCGCCGGGCTGATTACTCAGCGACCGGGACGATGTTCACGACCTTGCGACCACGGCTGGTGCCGAACTCGACCGCGCCGGCGGCGAGGGCGAACAGCGTGTCGTCGCCGCCACGGCCCACGCCGGTGCCCGGGTGGAAGTGGGTGCCGCGCTGGCGGACCAGGATCTCACCGGCGCTGACGATCTGGCCGCCGAAGCGCTTCACGCCGAGCCGCTGAGCGTTGGAGTCGCGACCGTTCCGAGTGGACGATGCGCCCTTCTTGTGTGCCATCTCTCCTCAGTCCCTTACTTCGCAGCCGTGGGGATGCCGGTGATCTTCAGCGCCGTGTACTGCTGGCGGTGGCCCTGGCGACGCCGGTAACCGGTCTTGTTCTTGTAGCGCAGGATGTCGATCTTGGCACCCTTGTGGTGGTCCACGACCTCGGCCTGCACCTTGATCCCGGCCAGCACCCACGGGTCGCTGGTCACGGCCTCACCGTCGACAACGAGCAGGGTCGAGAGCTCGACCGTGTCGCCCACGTTGCTGGTGGGAATCTTGTCAACCTCAACGATGTCGCCGACAGCCACCTTGTGCTGGCGGCCACCGCTGCGCACGATCGCGTACACGCGGATCTCACTCTCTGCTCGTTCAACGGGAACCCATGACGCCAGCCGCTCACACGGGCTCAGGAGCCCGCGATATCCGGAAGGACGAGCGGCCTCTCCCGGCGGAGCCGAGAGGGAGTTGCTCAGGGGTTGGCGTACAGACGCCGACGGTCAAGATTACGGGGCCCCGACCGGCCGGTCAAACCGATCCCCTCGCCGGGGTGGCCGACTCCGGGCCGGGGTCGCGGCACCGGGCGTGGCCGCCCGCAGGGCATGCCGCCCGCCTGGCCCCGGAAGGGGCGCAGGCGGGCGGCGTCGCGGTGCTACGACTCGTCGGCCGGGGAGGAGACGGTCGGGGCGGACTGGTCCGCCGCCATCGTCTTCTTCGCGGCCTTCTTGGCCGTCGTCTTCTTCGCGGCCGCCTTCTTGGCCGTGGTCTTCTTCACCGCGGCCTTCTTGGCGGTGGCCTTCTCCGCCGCCGCCTTCTTGGCAGCCGACTTGCGGGCCGTCTTCTTCGCCGAAGCCGCGGCCTCCTCGTCCCCGGTCTCCGGGCGCTCCTCGCCCTCGCCGGACGGTACGACCGTCACCGCGGCCTCGTCCGCACCCTTCGGCGAGCCCGCCGGTGCCGTCGCCTTGCGCGTCACCCGGCGACGGGCCCGCGCGGGCTTCGGCTCCTCGGCCTCCTCCGCGGCCACCGGCTTCGGCCGCGGCTCCTCGGCCGCTGCCGCCTCGGGCTCGGTCTCACGGGCCGGGGTGACGACGACCGCCGCCTCCTCGGCCGCCTCCGCTGCCTTCGGCGGCCCGGCGGGTGCGGACACCTTGCGGGTCGCCCGGCGGCGCGTACGGCCTCGGGTGGCCGCTGCCTCCGCCTCGGCGGCGCTGCTGAACAGCTCCTCGTCCGGCGCGAACGCCGGCTCCGGCAGCGGCCTCGGCTCGGGAACCTCCGGCCGCGGCTCCGCCACCACCTCGGGCGCCGTCTCGGCCTCGGCCTCGATGACCTCCGGCTCGTGCTCGTGCGCGTGCGCGGGCGTCGGCTCGGGCTGGGCCGGGCCCTTGCCCTTCCGCTTGCGCTTGCCGCCGCCCCCGCCGCCGGCCACCGTCGGCTGGTCCATGTGGACGATGACGCCGCGCCCGTTGCAGTGCACGCAGGTCTCGGAGAAGGACTCCAGCAGCCCCTGGCCGACCCGCTTGCGGGTCATCTGGACCAGGCCGAGCGAGGTGACCTCGGCGACCTGGTGCTTCGTACGGTCCCGGCCCAGGCACTCCAGCAGCCGCCGCAGCACCAGGTCCCGGTTGGACTCGAGCACCATGTCGATGAAGTCGATCACGATGATGCCGCCGAGGTCGCGCAGCCGCAGCTGGCGCACGATCTCCTCGGCCGCCTCCAGGTTGTTCCTGGTGACCGTCTCCTCGAGGTTTCCGCCCTGACCGGTGAACTTGCCGGTGTTGACGTCGACGACGACCATGGCCTCGGTCCGGTCGATCACCAGCGAACCGCCGCTCGGCAGCCAGACCTTACGGTCCAGGGCCTTCATCAGCTGTTCGTCGATCCGGTACGTGGCGAAGACGTCGACGTCGGACGACCACTTCTGCAACCGCTCCGTGAGGTCGGGCGCGACGTGCGAGACGTAGCCGTGGATGGTCTCCCAGGCCTCCTCGCCGCTGATGATGACCTTGGTGAAGTCCTCGTTGAAGATGTCGCGGACGACGCGGACGGTCATGTCCGGCTCGCCGTAGAGGAGGGTCGGCGCGTTGCCGTTCTTCGACTTCTTCTGGATCTCCTCCCACTGCGCCTGCAGCCGCTCGACGTCCCGCCGCAGCTCCTCCTCGCTCGCGCCCTCCGCGGCCGTACGGACGATGACGCCCGCGTCCTCGGGGACGATCTTCTTGAGGATCTGCTTCAGGCGGGAGCGCTCGGTGTCGGGGAGCTTGCGGCTGATGCCGGTCATCGAGCCCTCGGGCACGTAGACCAGGTAGCGGCCGGGGAGGGAGACCTGGCTGGTCAGCCGGGCGCCCTTGTGACCGATCGGGTCCTTCGTGACCTGGACGAGGACCGACTGGCCGGACTTCAGCGCGGTCTCGATGCGGCGCGGGCCATTGGCCATGCCCAGCGCCTCGAAGTTGACCTCACCGGCGTAGAGGACGGCGTTCCGCCCCTTGCCGATGTCGACGAACGCGGCCTCCATGGACGGCAGGACGTTCTGGACCTTGCCCAGGTAGACGTTGCCGACGTACGAGGTGGCCTGTTCCTTGTTGACGAAGTGCTCGACGAGGACGTTGTCCTCGAGCACGCCGATCTGGGTGCGGTCGCCGTTCTGGCGCACGACCATCACGCGCTCGACGGCCTCGCGGCGGGCCAGGAACTCGGCCTCGGTGATGATCGGCACGCGGCGGCGGCCCTGCTCGCGACCCTCGCGGCGGCGCTGCTTCTTGGCCTCCAGGCGGGTGGAGCCCTTGATGGACTGCACCTCGTCGGCCGGTTCCGCCTTGGGGCGCGGCTCGCGGATCTTGACGACCGTACGCTCCGGCTCGTCGGCAGTCGGCTCGGCATCGGCGGCGTCGCCACTGCGGCGGCGACGACGGCGACGACGGCGGCTGGTGCTTGTACCGGCGCCGGTGGCGGCCTCCTCCTCGGCCTCCCGCTCCTCCGCGGCCTCTTCCGCTTCCGCTCCGGCCTCGGGCCGCTCCTCGGACTCGCCTTCGGCGGTCTCCGCGGCATCGGCGGGCTCGCCACGACGACGGCGGCGCCCGCCGCGGCGGCGACGGCGGGCCGGGCGGTCGCCCGACTCCTCCGCGGCCTCCTCGGTCTCCGCCTCGGCCTCGGTCTGCTCCTCCGCGGCCTCGGCGGGCTCCGGGGCGGCCTCCTCCGCCGCGGCGCCACGGCGGCGGCGACGGCGGCCGGTGGCGGCGGACCGCGGCTCCTCCTGCTCGAGCTCCTCGTCCCGCTCCTCGCCGGACTCGGCCGCCTCGGCGGCGGCAGCGGCGGCACGCTCCGGCGTCTGGAACATCGGCTCGGTGAACACCGGCGGCTGGAAGACGGCCGTCGGCGGGCGCCTCCGCCGCGACTTCGCCTCCGGCGCGGACTCGGGCTCCCGGGCCTCGCCGGGCTCCTCGGCCTGCGCTGCCGCCTGCGGCTCGGCTTCGGCGGTCGTCTTACGGGCGGCGCGGCGGCGCGTACGACCGCGGGGCGCCTCGGCCTCCTCGGCCGGGGCGGGTGCGGCCTCGCCGCTCTCCGGCGCGACCTCCTCCGCGGCGGCCTCAGCGGCAGGCGCGGCGGCCTTACGGGTCGCGCGCCGACGCGAACGGGCGGGCTTTTTGTCCTCGGCGGCGTCACCGGACGCGGCAGCCGCGGCCTCGGCGGGCTCGCCGGCCACGGCGGCAGCGGCCACCGCGGGCTCCTCGGCGGCCTCACCCGACCCGGCGCCTCCGGCATCGGCCGCGGCGGCCGTCAGGTCCTCCGCGGCCTCGGCCGCTTCGGTCTCCTCGACCAGGGGCGGCCCCGCCGGAGCGGTCGCCTTGCGGGTCGCGCGGCGGCGCGTACGAGCGGGCTTCGCCTCGTCCGCGGCCTCACCGGATGCGACGGCCTCGGCGGCAGGCACGACGCCGGATGCCCCGGACTCCGTGTCCTGCGCACCAGCGGCCTGGGGCTCTGCGGCTGCGGACTCCTCCGCATCAGCGGCCTCGCCCGAGACGTCACCGGTCGCGGACGCGACGGCGGCGTCGCCGACGCCGGTCGCAACGGGCTCGGTCGTCGCAGCAGCAGCGACCGCCTCCGATACGCCTGTGGTCTCCTCGGCAGCGGACCCCGTGGCCGGTATGGCCGACGCCGGGTCCGTGGACCCCATCGATCCCACCGGTCCCGCCGGGTCCGGTGTCGCGCCGCCGGGCGGCGGGCCCGCCGGGCGGGACGCCGCGCGGCGGCGCCGCGGCGGCAGGTGGTCACTGGGGCTGTTGTTCTCTGAGCTGTCCCCGGCGGCGCTGCCCAGCGCCGCCTCCTTGGGCTCGATCGGCTCAAGCATGCGGGCGGTTCTCCCGTCACGCTCCCGGGCGCCGCGCCGGATTCCGGCCGCGGCCCGCGTGATGTGCGCGGTGCCGCTGTCCGGGGCGCGGGCGCCACACGGGAGCTATGTGTCACTCGCCGGGGCCATGTGGCCGGCACCGGCGAAAGTCTTCTGTGTCAGTGCGCCTGCCGGACCCGGGTGGCTCCCTGGTGCATCGACGGCACATCGACGAGTCCTACGCGGAACCTTCCGGCGCTCCCCCGCGAGCGGGCGATGCTCCTGTCGCGGCGGTCAGCCCGGCGGCCGTGGGTGGGGCGGCCATGACTGCCTCGCGGTCGGGCGCGAGCGGGTCGGTCACCGTGCCGGACTCCTCATCGAGCGGCCCCTGCGCCAGCCTGGTCACCGCAGCGGGGACCGGCGGCGCCAGGTCGGCCGTAGCTCGGAGACCGGACAGGACGTCGTCGGGTCGTACGGCAGGTGTCGAATGCCGGACAACCAGCCGCAGTATCGCACAGGCCCCCTCCCCGGGCCTATCAGCCGCCCCTTCGACCGCCTCGAGGCGCGCGACCGCACCACGCGCGTCGAAGGTGCGCAATCCATTTTTCGTACGCCGCTCGACCTCCACGGACTCCGCCGCGAGGAAGCTCGCGACGGCCCGCTGGGTCTCCGGCAGCCCGACCCCGTCGAGCCGCAGCTCCCAGACCGACGCGCCGAGACGGTCGGCGAGACCGGACGTCCGCGCCTCGACGGCGTCGGTGACGTCGAGCCCGGTCGGCAGCGACTCGTCGAGCAGCTCGCGCAGCTTGTCGGGGTCGCGCGGCTCGGTGAGGGCGATCTCCAGATACTCGGCCTCGCTGCCCGTGCCGGTGGGTGCGGCATTGGCGTACGACACCTTCGGGTGCGGCGTGAAACCGGCCGAGTAGGCCATGGGCACCTCGGCACGGCGCAGCGCCCGCTCGAAGGCGCGCTGGAAGTCGCGGTGGCTGGTGAACCGGAGGCGGCCGCGCTTGGTGTAGCGCAGTCGGATGCGCTGCACCGCGGGCGCGGGCGGAGGGCCTTCGGGCTGTCGCTTGCCCAGAGTCGTTCAGTCCTTCGTCAGAGCGGTCGTACTGCTACCTAGAGTACGTGTCTCCGGCGCGGTGGGTTCCCGGCGGGGCGCCCCGAAGAGCAGACGGCGGACTTCGGCCCGTGTCTGCCGTGCGGACGCGCGCGCGGACGCCAGGGCCTGCCGCGCCCCGCGGCCCGCGTCCCGTACGGCACGGGCCGCCGGGCGCCAGAAGTGGTCGCGTACGACATGTCCGACGGGCGTGAGGAGTGTGCGGTACGCCCAGCGGACCGGCTCGACAAAGATCCACCGGAAGATCGTTGCGAAGAAGCGCCCTACGGCGCGGGAGACGTACCCCGCGACCCGCCACGCGTGGCCGAGCGCATCGCCGATCTCACGGCAGACCACGGCAGCGGCATGCCCGAACGGTTTGAGGACCCACCGCCAGACGGCGACGAGCGGGACGACGACGAGGACCCGGCCGAGCCACAGCAGGCCGTGGCCGGCGGGGGTGAGGACGTAGCGGTGGAGGGCGACGGCGGGGATCACGATCAGGGTGCGGCCCAGCCAGGCGAGGGCGGTGCCGATGCCGCGCGCGGTTGCGGCCGCGCCCGCCCGGAGGGCGCGGCCGAGCCGGACGAGGGCGCGGCCGACGGGCCTGAGCACATGGGCGTACAGCGCGATGGCGGGAATCGCCACGAGGTGCCGGGCCAGCCATGCGGCGGCCGTGGCGAGGGCCCGGCCTGCGGGCGCGAGGACGTACCGGTAGAGGGCGGCCCACGGCCAGACGAAGAGCGCCTTGGCCAGCCAGACCAGGGCGATGCCCAGGCCACGGGCCGCCGGGGCCACCACCCTCCGCCAGAGCCAGGAGAGCGGCGTGACGATCAAGGTCCGGCCGAGCCATGCCAGGGCCCGCCCCACGGCGGTGCACGGGACGACGACCACGGTGCGCCACAGCCACGCCAGCGCCCGGCCCACCGCGGTTGCGGGGATGACCACCAGGGTCCGCCACAGCCATCCCAGCGCCCGGCCGAGCGGCCGCAGCACCGTACGCTCCAGCGCCTTGCCGCAGACGACGAGCGCGTCCCACACCATCCGTACGGGCACGACGACGAGCAGGACCACGATCCGTACGGGGATGCGGACGGCGACGGCCACGCAGCCGTCCGCGGGCGCCGGGTGGTCGGGCAGCCCGCCGGGCAGCCGCTCCGGCGCGGCGGGCCCGCGCTCCTTGACCAGTGAGATCTTCGGCACCTGTGACACCTGCTCCATGCGGCCCTCCCCCGTTGGGTCCCACCTGGCAATACGTCACCGCGGCCCCGCGCGGTTGCGGGGCCGCGGTGACGAACTGATCTCGCGCCGCTGCCTGCTAGTTGACGACCGTCAGGGGCAGCAGCTTCTTGCCCGTCGGGCCGATCTGGATCTGCGTGTCCATCTGCGGGCAGACGCCGCAGTCGAAGCACGGGGTCCAGCGGCAGTCCTCGACCTCGGTCTCGTCGAGCGAATCCTGCCAGTCCTCCCAGAGCCAGTCCTTGTCGAGACCGGAGTCCAGGTGGTCCCAGGGCAGGACCTCCTCGTAGGCCCGCTCGCGGGTCGTGTACCAGTCGACGTCCACGCCGAACTCCGGCAGCGTCTTCCCGGCGCACGCCATCCACCGGTCGTACGAGAAGTGCTCGCGCCAGCCGTCGAAGCGTCCCCCGTCCTCGTACACGGCCCGGATGACCGCCCCGACCCGCCGGTCGCCGCGCGAGAGCAGGCCCTCGACGATGCCGGGCTTGCCGTCGTGGTAGCGGAAGCCGATCGAGCGGCCGTACTTCTTGTCGCCGCGGATCTTGTCGCGCAGCTTCTCCAGGCGCGCGTCGGTGTCCTCGGCGGACAGCTGCGGCGCCCACTGGAAGGGGGTGTGCGGCTTGGGCACGAACCCGCCGATCGACACCGTGCAGCGGATGTCGTTCTTGCCCGACACCTCACGGCCCTTGGCGATGACCTTCGTCGCCATGTCGGCGATCTGCAGCACGTCGTCGTCGGTCTCGGTGGGCAGGCCGCACATGAAGTAGAGCTTCACCTGCCGCCAGCCGTTGCCGTACGCCGTGGCGACGGTCCGGATCAGGTCCTCCTCCGAGACCATCTTGTTGATGACCTTGCGGATGCGCTCGGAGCCGCCCTCGGGGGCGAAAGTGAGGCCGGACCGGCGGCCGTTGCGGGTCAGCTCGTTGGCCAGGTCGATGTTGAAGGCATCGACCCGGGTCGATGGCAGCGAGAGGCCGATCTTGTCCTTCTCGTAGCGGTCGGCGAGGCCCTTGGCGATGTCGCCGATCTCGCTGTGGTCCGCGGAGGAGAGGGAGAGGAGGCCGACCTCCTCGAAGCCCGTGTTCTTCAGGCCCTTGTCGACCATGTCGCCGATGCCGGTGATCGACCGCTCGCGCACCGGGCGGGTGATCATGCCCGCCTGGCAGAAACGGCAGCCGCGGGTGCAGCCGCGGAAGATCTCCACGGACATCCGCTCATGGACGGTCTCGGCCAGCGGAACCAGCGGCTGCTTCGGGTACGGCCACTCGTCGAGGTCCATGACGGTGTGCTTGGACACGCGCCACGGGACGCCGGAGCGGTTCGGTACGACGCGGGAGATCCGGCCGTCGGACAGGTACTCCACGTCGTAGAACTTCGGCACGTACACGCTGCCGGTCTTCGCGAGGCGGAACAGCAGCTCGTCACGGCCGCCCGGGAGGCCCTCGGCCTTCCACGCCCGGATGATCTCGGTGATCTCCAGGACCGCCTGCTCGCCGTCGCCGATGACCGCGCAGTCGATGAAGTCCGCGATCGGCTCGGGGTTGAAGGCCGCGTGTCCGCCCGCCATGACCAGCGGGTGGTCCTCGGTGCGGTCCCTGGCCTCCATCGGGATGCCGGAGAGGTCGAGGGCGGTGAGGAGGTTGGTGTAGCCCAGCTCGGTGGAGAAGGAGACGCCGAGCACGTCGAAAGCGCTGACCGGGCGGTGCGAGTCCACCGTGAACTGCGGGACCCGGTGCTCGCGCATCAGCTCCTCGAGGTCCGGCCAGACGCTGTACGTCCGCTCGGCGAGGACGCCCTCGCGCTCGTTGAGCACCTCGTAGAGGATCATGACGCCCTGGTTGGGCAGTCCGACCTCGTACGCGTCCGGGTACATGAGCGCCCAGCGCACATCGCAGGCGTCCCAGTCCTTGACGGTGGAGTTGAGCTCTCCGCCGACGTACTGGATCGGCTTCTGGACATGCGGGAGAAGCGCTTCCAGGCGTGGGAAGACCGACTCGACAGGCATCACTGTGTCTCTCGTGAGCGGGCAAGGGTGACCATCCAGCGTACCGTGCGCGCCGGGTGTGCCCGGGGCCGCCGGATCGGTCCGCATATCGGCGCACGCATCGGCCCCCGCAGCAGCCGCGCGATTCGCGGCCACGGTCAGCCCCGCGCCTTCAGCGCCGCAGCGCTGCCAGCAGTCCCTTACGGGAGGCCTCCTGCCACGCCTGGGGCAGCTCGTCCTCACGGGCGGCCGCGCGAGCCTCCTCGTGGCCGTACAGCAACCCGAAGGTGAAGGCGCTCTCCCCGGCCTCGTGCGCCTGGTCTGCGAGGTCGCGGAGTGCCTCGCGGGCGACCACGCTGTCCTGGTGGTCGCCGAGGGCGTCCTGGAGCGCCTTCATGTGCTGGACGAGCCGCTTCGCCGGCTTGCCGATCGCGGGCTGCGCGGCCTCGGCTGAGTAGCGGGTGCGCTTGGCGGCCTTGCGTGCCTCGTGCATGGCGACGTCCCGGTCGTGCCCGCGCGGGGCCGCGAGCGCGGAGTCCACGCACTTCGCGAGGCGGTCGAAGTCGGCGAGGACGGAGCCGGGGATGACGTCGAGCGCAGGGCGTCCGGCGGCGGGGCGCAGCGGCGGGTCGGCGAGCAGGGCGTCGAGGGTGTCGAGGAGGCCGGTGTAGCGCGTGCTGTCGAGAACGCCGATGACATGGCGGCGCGAACCGCGGCGCCTGGCGTTGGACCAGGTGCGGAGCCTGCTGCGCACGGGCCCTACGAGAAGGGGGCGTGGCAGCTCGTCCAGCCGCTCGTAGAGCCGGGCGGTCAGCACCTCGCGGTCGCGGTCCACGCCCAGCTCGGCCGCGAGCCACTTCAGCTCGTCGCCGATCGGGTCGGTCACGCTCCGGTCGAGGACTTCGCGGAAGGACTTGAAGGCGCTGCGCAGGCGGCGGGTGGCGACGCGCATACGGTGTACGGAGTCGGGCTGGTCGCGGCGCACGGCGGGGTCGAGCTCGACGATGGCGGTGATCTGCGCGCGCAGGTACCGCAGGAGGTGGTCGCCGGCGGTGGGCGTTGCCTTGCCGCGCTTGGCGGCCTTCTCCGGCTTCCCAGGCTTGGCCCGCTTCCCGGCCTTCCCGGCCTTCCCGGCCTTCCCGGCTTTTTCGGCCTTCCCGGCCTTCTCCGGCTGCGCGGGCTCGGCGCCGGGCCTCGTCTCATCGAGCGCCCGAGCGAGCTTCGAGGGCCCGGCCGCCCGCCGTATGCCGGCCTCCGTCAACGTCCGTTCGACCGCGTCGAGGAGGCCCGGCTCCGCGGCCTCGCCGAGCTCGACCTCGATCTCGGTCCAGTGGGCGGTCCCGTCGCCGCCGGTCAGCCGTTCCGCGGCGACCTCGTCCACGCTGACCTGCGCGAGCACCTTCCCGTCGGAGTCGACGAGATGCCGCAGGTCACGCTCGGAGCGCAGCCGGACGATCGGTACGAGCGGGGCGGTCCTGACCCGGGACCGTACGAGCCCGGCCAGCTCCTGCGGCAGTTGCTCGGACAGCGGGACGCGGATCTCCTCGCGTACGTCCTCGTCGACGGGCAGTTTCAGATGCCAGCCCGCGTCGTCCCCGCCCGTACGGCGGCGCAGCGTGATGCCGTCCGCGGCGAGCCGTTCGGCCTCGGTGTCGTAATAGGTGGCGTCAAGGCTGGTCACGCCCTTGTCGACCACGGCCGCCACCCCGGGAACGGCGGCAAGGTCGGGCAGCCCGTCCTGGGTGGCCTCGTACTTGCGCTCGATCTCGCGTACCTGGTCCGCCATAGAGTGAATCTACCGGGGCCGCCTGGCGAACGGGAGCACTGCGGAGCGTCACCCCCGCGCCTGTGGCGGGCAATCCCCCGACCCGCCCCTTCCCGGCTGCGGACGATATGCGGCTCCGCCGCGTGGGGGGCTCCGCCCCAGACTCCTGGCTCCAGGGGCGAAAGCCCTGGTTACGGGAGTCTTTGGGGTGAGGAAAGGTCCGCCGGACAAGGCCCCGGCCCTAGGCAGACACCGGCCGCTGCACCTTGATCGACTGAAGCAGTCCGACGGCGATCCAGCCAGCGAACATCGATGTGCCGCCGTACGACATAAAGGGCAGCGGGAGGCCCGCGACCGGCATGATGCCGAGCGTCATGCCGATGTTCTCGAAGGACTGAAAGGCGAACCAGGCGATGATCCCGGCCGCCACCACCGTGCCGTACAGCTCGGTCGTGTCCCGGGCGATGCGGCAGGCGCGCCACAGCACGATGCCCAGCAGCAGGATGATCAGGCCCGCGCCGAGGAAGCCCAGCTCCTCGCCCGCGACCGTGAAGATGAAGTCGGTCTGCTGCTCGGGCACGAACTGCCCTGTGGTCTGGTGGCCGTTGAAGAGGCCCGTGCCGGTGAGGCCGCCGGAACCGATCGCGATCCGCGCCTGGTTGGTGTTGTAGCCGACGCCCGCCGGGTCGAGTTCGGGGTTGGCAAAGGCCGCGAAGCGGTTGAGCTGGTACTCGTCGAGGAGGCCGAGCTGCCAGACGGCGACGGCGCCTGCCGCGCCGGTGGCGACGAGGCCGATCACCCAGCGGTTGGACGCGCCCGAGGCGAGCAGGATGCCCAGCACCATCACGACGATCACCATCACCGAGCCGAGGTCCGGCATCAGCATGATGATCCCGATGGGCAGCGCGGCCAGGGCGAGCGCCTGGACGACCGTACGGTGGTCGGGGTACACCCGGTCGCCCGCGTCCACCTGGGCCGACAGCAGCATCGCCATCCCCAGGATGATCGTGATCTTGGCGAACTCCGAGGGCTGCAGGGAGAATCCGCCGCCGACCTGAATCCAGGCGTGCGAGCCGTTGATGGTCGAGCCGAGCGGGGTGAGGACGGCGGCGGTGAGCAGGATGGAGAAGCCGTACAGCACGGGCACGGCGCCGCGCAGCGTGCGGTGGCCGAGCCAGAGCGTGCCGATCATCAGCGCGAGCCCGATGCCGGTGTTCAGCACGTGCCGGAAGAGGAAGTAGTACGGGTCGCCCTGGTTGATCTCGGTGCGGTTGCGGGTCGCCGACCAGACGAGCAGCGTGCCGACCGCGTTCAGCAGCAGGGCGGAGCCGAGCATCATCCAGTCGAGGCGCCGGATCAGGGAGTCGCGCGCGGTGAGCTTGCCCCAGAGGCCGAGGTCGGGCCGGTAGCGGCTGATGGAGAAGCTGGTGTGGAGTCCGGCCACTAGCCCCTCCGCCTCTGCAGGGCGGCCGCCAGCTCGACGGGGGACGCGGAGTCCGACGGCTTCGGGGGCTGGTACGGCTTGGCCGGCTTGGACTCGATCGTGCCGTCGCTCTCGATCTTCGGCAGGTCCTTCTGCGGCTCGGGGAGCAGGGCGCGCTTCTTGTCGATGCCGCCCTTCTCGTCGACTCCGTAGAGCGCGTTGTAGATGTTGCGCACCGCGGGACCGGAGGCGCCGGAGCCGGTGCCGCCCTGCGAGATCGTCATCACGATCGCGTAGTCCTTGGTGTAGGTGGCGAACCAGGAGGTGGTCTGCTTGCCGTAGACCTCGGCCGTACCGGTCTTGGCGTGCATCTTGATCTTGTTCTGGGGCCAGCCGCCGAACCGCCAGGCCGCGGTGCCGCGGGTGGCGACGCCTGCGAACGCGTTGTCCATCTTCTTCAGGTTCGTCTTCGTCACCGGCAGCTTGCCGTGGGACTTGGGCTCGATCTCCTGGACGTGCCTGCCGTCGGGGCTGACGATGGCCTTGCCGACGGTCGGGTCGTAGAGCGTGCCGCCGTTGCTGACCGCGGAGTAGATCGTCGCCATCTGGATCGGGGTGACAAGGGTGTCGCCCTGGCCGATCGAGTAGTTGATCGCGTCGTAGGCGTGCAGCTTGAAGCCCTCGAGGCAGCTCTCACGCGCGAAGATGGTGTCGAAGTCCTTCTTGTCCTTGCCGCCCTTCTTGGCCTGCTTGCACCAGCCGTCCTTGTTGGCCTTCCAGAAGTCCTTCTTCCACTGGCGGTCGGGAACCCGGCCCTTGACCTCGTTGGGCAGGTCGATGCCGGTCTCGGCGCCGAGGCCGAACTGGTGGGCCGTCTTGTAGAACCAGTCCTTGGCATTCTTCTTCGGCTTGAGCCCGCCGTCCTTCTGCCACTGCTTGTGCGCCAGCGCGTAGAAGACGGTGTCGCAGGAGACCTCGAGCGCCCGGCCGAGGCTGATCGAGCCGTGGCTCTGCGACTCGAAGTTCTTGAAGGTCTGGCCGCCGATGCTGTACGAGCTGGTGCAGGGGTAGCCGCCGTTGAAGTCGTAGCCCGCGTTGAGCGAGGCGGCGGTGGAGATGACCTTGAAGATCGAGCCGGGCGCGGCCTGGCCCTGGATGGCCCGGTTGAGCAGCGGGTAGTTGGACGCCTTGCTGGTCAGCCGCTTGTAATCCTTGGCGTCGATGCCGCCGACCCAGGCGTTCGGGTCGTAGTCGGGATTGGAGGCCATCGCCACCACGCGCCCGGTCTTCGCCTCCATGACCACGACCGCGCCCGCGTCCGCCTCGTACGGGCGGCCGGTGTTGCGGTCCATCTGCTTGCGCGCCTCCTTCATCGCCTTGTCCAGCTCCTGCTCCGCCATGGCCTGCACGCGGGCGTCGATGCTGGTGACGACGCTGGAACCGGCCCTGCCCTTGTCGCTCTGGGTCTGGCCGATGACGCGTCCGAGGTTGTCCACTTCGTAGCGGGTGACGCCGGCCTTGCCGCGCAGGTACTTGTCGTAGGTCCGCTCCAGCCCCGAGCGGCCGATCTGGTCCGAGCGCAGGAACGGGGAGTCGGTGTCCTTGGCCTTCTGGATCTCCTCGTCGGTGACCGGCGAGAGATAGCCCAGGACCTGGGCGGTGTTGGCCTTCAGCGGCGAGGGGTAGCGGCGTACGGCGGTGGGCTCGGCGGTGATGCCGGGGAAGTCCTCCGCGCGCTCCCGGATTTGCAGCGCCTGCTGGGTGGTGGCCTCGTCGGTGATCGGGATGGGCTGGTAGGGGGAGCCGTTCCAGCAGGGCTGCGGGGTCTTGGAGTCGCAGAGCCTGACCTTCTGCTGGACCTCCTTGGGCGTCATGTCGAGGACGTCGGCGAGCTTGGTGAGCACGGCCTTGCCGTCGTCCTTCATCTTGAGGAGGTCGGTGCGGCTGGCGGAGACGACGAGGCGGGTCTCGTTGTCGGCGAGCGCCACGCCGCGGGCGTCGAGGATGGAGCCGCGGACGGCGGGCTGGACGACCTGCTGGACGTGGTTGGTCCGGGCCTCATGCGCGTATTCCTCGCCGTTGCGGACCTGGAGATACCAGAGCCGGCCGCCGAGCGTGAACAGCAGCGAGAACACCAGGATCTGGATGGCGATCAGCCGGATGGTGACCCGCGGGGTACGGCCTGTCGGCGGGATATTGCTCATAGGCGCTTGACCCCCTTGATGCGTCCCGCCTTGAGGCGTCCGGCCTTGAGGCGTCCGGCTCTTGACTTGGTCCGGTACGACCGGCCGAGCAGACCGGCGCGGCTCGTACGGGTGCCCAGCAGGCTGTCGGCCGTCGCGAAACTCCGCAGCGCGTGGTCGGGTCCGGCGGTGCCGCCCGACGCCTCCGTCATCGGATCGTTCTCGGCTCTCCGGGCCAGCCACATGATCCCCGGCACCACGAAGGGCGCCAGCAGCAGGTCGTAGAGCGCGGCGGTGAAGATCAGGCTGGTGACGCCGACGTGGCGGGCGGCCGTGTCGCCGACGAGGGCGCCCACCACCGCGTACAACAAGGTGGTGCCGATGGCGGCGCCGACGACGACCAGCAAGGGTCCGGTGGCCGAGCGGACCTGGCCGCTGTCGGGCTTGGCGAGGCCCGCGAGATAGCCGATGACGCAGAGCACGAGCGCGTAGCGGCCTACCGCGTGGTCGGCGGGTGGCGCGAGGTCGGCGAGCAGTCCCGCGCCGAAGCCGACGAGGCAGCCGCCGGTGTGCCCGTACACGAGGGCGAGGGCCAGCACAACGAGGAGCATCAGGTCGGGCACCGCGCCCGGCAGCTGCAGCCGGGCGAGGATCGTCACCTGTACGACGAGCGCGACGACCACGAGCGTGGTGGCGAGCAGCATCCGGTTGAAGCGCATGGGTCAGCTCCTGGTCGGGCTCGGCGCGGGCGTGGCCCCGCCGCCGGCGGGGGTGGCGCCGGCCGCCGACGGGCTCGCCGAGCCCGAAGGGTCGGCCGATCCTCCGGCGGAGGGGGTGGCGGTGACGGTGACCGTGGGCGTCGGCTTGGGCTTGGCGGGCGGCGGCAGCACCGTGTCGCGCGGGTCCTTGCGCGGCGGCTGGACGACGATCCCGACGATGTCCAGCTTGGTGAAGCCGACGAACGGGCGGACCTGGAGGGTGCGGGTGAGGTCGTTGCCCAGGGGGTCGACGCGGATGACCTCGCCGACCGGTACGCCGGGTACGAACGGCCGGTCGGCGCGCGAGCCGAAGGTGACGAGCCGGTCGCCCTTCCGCACCTTGGCCTTGCTGTTGAGGAGCTGGAGGCGCAGCGGCCGGTCGCCCTGGCCGGTGGCGAAGCCCAGTTCCGCGGTCTTCTCCATGCGCGTGCCGACCGTGAAGTCCGGGTCGTTGGCGAGCAGGACGGTCGAGGTCGACGGGGAGACGGTGGTGACGCGGCCGACGAGGCCGTCGCCGTTGAGCACGGTCATGTCGCGGGCGATGCCGTCGTCGCTGCCCGCGTCGATGGTGACGGTCCAGGAGAAGCCCTGGGCGGCTCCTATGGCGATGACCTCGGCGCCCTTGATGCCGTAGCGGCCCGCGCCCGCGGTCTTGAGCATCTTGTCGAGCTCGGCGGCCCTGCCCCGGGTACGGTCGTCGCTGCCGAGCCTGGCCTTGAGAGCGGCGTTCTCGCGCTCCAGGTCGGCGATCCGGTTGTGCCGCGCGTCGGAGTCGCGCACCGCCCCGATGGCGTTGCCGATGGGGTCCACGGCGGAGGCGACACCGTTCTCGACGGGACCGAAGGCCGACGCGGCTGCCCGCCGGGCGCTGTCGAGCGGGGAGTTCTCGCCACCGCGGATGTCCACCGTGATCAGGGCGAACGCGATGGCGATCAGCAGCACCAGGAGCAACCGGCTCTCTCGTGTGTCCCTCACGTGCGGCGGCCGTGCCTTCCTCGTCGGATGCGGGTGTCCTGCTCGGGAATTGTCCCGGAAAAGTCCGGGAATCGTCAGGCAGTTGTCGTGCCGGATGTTCCGATGTGCGAACGATCCGCTCCCTGACCTACGGTGGGGAGGCCCCACGCGCGACAGCTCTGCGCGTGGGGTTCATGTTCCGCTCCGTCATCTGCGGGGCTGGGCGTCCAGCACCTGCTGGAGCGCCTCGAACTCCTCGACACACTTGCCGGAACCGAGCGCGACGGAGTCCAGGGGGTCCTCGGCGATATGGATCGGCATGCCGGTCTCGCTGCGCAGCCGCTCGTCGAGGCCGCGCAGCAGCGCACCGCCGCCGGTGAGCACGATGCCGCGGTCCATCACGTCGCCGGAGAGCTCCGGCGGGCACTTGTCGAGGGTCGTCTTGACCGCGTCGACGATCGCGTTGAGCGGCTCCTCCATGGCCTTGCGGACCTCGCCGGTGGAGATGACGACGGTCTTCGGCAGGCCGCTGACGAGGTCGCGGCCGCGGATCTCGGTGTGCTCGTCGTCCTCGTTGTCGTAGGCCGAGCCAATGGTGATCTTGATGCTCTCGGCGGTCCGCTCGCCAAGGAGGAGGCTGTACTCCTTCTTGATGTGCTGGATGATCGCGTTGTCCAGCTCGTCGCCGGCGACCCGGATCGACTGTGCCGTGACGATTCCTCCGAGCGAGATCACGGCGACCTCGGTGGTGCCGCCGCCGATGTCCACGACCATGTTGCCCGTGGCCTCGTGGACCGGGAGGCCGGAGCCGATCGCGGCCGCCATCGGCTCCTCGATGATGTGCACCTGGCGGGCGCCCGCCTGGGTGGACGCCTCGATGACAGCGCGGCGCTCGACGCCCGTGATACCGGAGGGGACGCACACGACGACCCGGGGGCGGGCGAGATAGCGGCGCTTATGGATCTTCAGGATGAAATAGCGGAGCATCCGCTCGGTGATCTCGAAGTCGGCGATGACGCCGTCCTTGAGAGGTCGGACCGCGACGATGTTGCCGGGGGTGCGGCCGATCATCTTCTTCGCTTCCGCGCCGACCGCCAGGATGCCGCCGGTGTTCGTATTGATGGCGACGACGGATGGCTCGTTGAGGACGATCCCACGACCCCTGACGTACACCAGCGTGTTGGCGGTGCCGAGGTCGACAGCCATGTCACGGCCGATGAACGACATATTGTTCCCCATGAGGATACGTCTGGCCTTCCCAGCTGGAGCGAGTGTGTGTAGGTCGGCGAGGTGAGCGCTGTAAGGGCGTGGAGTCCATCGTAGTCACGCCGGATCGAACGCGCCGCGAGGGCTACTCCGCCATTGTCAGCAGAACACGCGCCTACCCCCGTATTGGTGACGTCGTGTCGGAGTGACAGGTTCCCCGTTTCGCCGAGCATATGCCAGGGTTCGAACGAATAATTGAGGTCGCCCCAGGTCACAAGGCGGAAACGACTGACGAGCCGTCAAGGGAAAAACGGGAAAATGCAGCCTTCAGCCAACCGTGGGAAAAAACAGCTTCAGCTCACGCTCGGCGGACTCCTCCGAGTCCGAGGCGTGGATCAGGTTCTCGCGAACGATCGTGCCGAAATCGCCGCGAATGCTGCCGGGCGCGGCCGCGATCGGGTCGGTCGGACCGGCCAGGCCCCGCAGGCCCTCGACGACCCGCTCACCCTCGACGACCAGGGCCACGACCGGGCCCGAGGCCATGAACTCCACCAGCGGCTCGTAGAACGGCTTCCCGACGTGCTCGGCGTAGTGCTGCTCCAGCAGCGAGCGGTCCAGGTGGCGCATCTCCAGGGCACTGATCTTCCAGCCGGCCTTCTTCTCGATACGGCCGACGATCTCGCCGATCAGGCCGCGTCGTACGGCGTCGGGCTTGAGCAGGACGAGCGTGCGCTGGCTCACGGTGCGGGCTCCTTTGGAGATACGCCGACGGGGGCGGCAATGTGCGGGTGCGAAGAGGCTACATGGGCGAACGGCGGCACCGTCACGCAGCGTCGGATCCTTGGGCCGCGGCCTGGGCCGCGAACCGGGCCTTCGCCTCGTCGACCTTCCGGCCGAAGTGGACCGAGGCCCACCACAGGGCCGCGAAGACCGCGCCGAGGAAGAACATCACCGGGACGACGAAACCGCTGGCGATCAGCCCGATCTGCAGCGCCCAGCCGGTCTGCACGGCCCCCGGCCGGGACAGCATGCCGCACAGCAGGACGCTCAGCACCATGGCGGTGCCGCTGACCGCCCAGACGGTGGTCGCGGGCAGACCGGCCGTCTGCATGGCGACCAGACCCGCGAAGCCGATCACGAAGAACTCGCCGATCAGCGTGGAAGCGCACAGGGTTCGCATCTCAGGCCCTCCCGAGCAGCAGCCGGGCCTCGCCGACCGTGATCACGGAGCCGGTCACCAGCACGCCCCCGCCGGCGAACTCGCTCTCCTCCTCGGCGAGCGTGATCGCCGCCTCCAGGGCGTCGTCGAGCCGCGGCTCCACCTGCACCCGCTCCTCGCCGAACACCTCGACGGCGATCGCCGCGAGCTCGTCCACGTCCATCGCCCGGTGAGTGGAGTTCCGGGTCACCACGACCTCGGCGAAGATCGGCTCGAAGGCCTCCAGGAAGCCCTTCACATCCTTGTCGCCACTCGTGCCGACCACCCCGACCAGCCGGCTGAAGCCGAACGCCTCGCCGACCGCCGCGGCCGCCGCCTGCGCCCCGCTCGGATTGTGCGCCGCGTCGAGGATCACCGTCGGGCTGCGCCGTACGACCTCCAGGCGGCCCGGCGAGAAGACCGACGCGAACGCCGCGCGTACGGTCTCGAGGTCGAGCGTGCGGGCGTGCTGCGAGCCGACGCCGAAGAAGGCCTCGACGGCGGCCAGCGCCACCACCGCGTTGTGCGCCATGTGCGCGCCGTGCAGCGGCAGGAAGACGCCCGGGTACTCGCCGCCCAGGCCGCGCAGCGTCAGCAGCTGCCCGCCGACCGCGACCTCCCGGCTGACCACCCCGAACTCCATGCCCTCGCGGGCCACGGTGGCGTCCATCTCGGCCGCCCGCTTGAGCATCACCTGCGCCGCGTCGACCGGCTGCTGGGCGAGGACGACGGTCGCGCCCTGCTTGACGATGCCCGCCTTCTCGCCGGCGATGGTCCCGGGCGTATCGCCGAGCCGGTCGGTGTGGTCCAGCGCGATCGGGGTGACCACGGCCACCTGGCCGTCGATCACGTTCGTCGCGTCCCAGGTGCCGCCCATGCCGACCTCGACGACCGCGACGTCGACCGGCGCATCGGCGAACGCCGCGTACGCCATGCCCGTCAGCACCTCGAAGAACGACAGCCGGTGCTCCTGGGAGGCGTCGACCATCTCCACGTACGGCTGGATGTCGCGGTACGTCTCGATGAACCGCTCGGCGGAGACCGGCCCGCCGTCGAGGCTGATCCGCTCGGTGACGGACTGGACGTGCGGGCTGGTGTAGCGGCCGGTGCGCAGCTCGAACGTGGCCAGCAGGGCCTCGATCATCCGGGCGGTGCTGGTCTTGCCGTTGGTGCCCGTGACGTGGATGGCGGGATACGCGCGCTGCGGCTGGCCGAGGACGTCCATCAGGGCCTCGATCCGGACCGTGGACGGTTCGAGCCTGGTCTCGCCCCAGCGGCCCGCCAGCTCGGCCTCGACCTCGCGCAGCGCCTTGTCCACCTCGGGGTCGGCGGGCCTGGCCGGGATGACGTCGCCCTGCGGCGGCCCGGCCTGCGTACGCAGGGTCCGGCTGCCGGCCTCGATCACCGCGAGATCGGGGTCGCGGCTGGTCTCCTCCTCGACGATTTCGTCGAACTGGGCGAGGGGGTCGGGGCCGCGGTCGTTCCGGCCGTCGGGGCCTTCGGGGCCGTCGTTCTCGGGGCGCTCACTCACGCCCCCAGTCTACGGACGCGGTGGTGGCGTCCATGACGAAGGCCCCGCGCAGTGCGCGGGGCCTTCAGCGTGCTGCGGAACGCCGGGGACTCAGCCCGGGGGCAGGGCCGCCAGCTGGGCGGAGATGCGCTCGATGTCGGACTTCGCGGTCTCCTGGCGCTTGCGGATCTTGTCCACGACCTGGTCCGGGGCCTTCGCCAGGAACGCCTCGTTGCCCAGCTTCGCCGTCGTCTGCGACAGCTCCTTCTCGGCCGCCGCCAGGTCCTTCGCCAGCCGCTTCCGCTCGGCCTCCACGTCGATCGCGCCCGAGAGGTCGAGGGCGACCGTCGCCCCGGCCACCGGCAGGGTGGCCGTCGCCGTGAAGCCCTCGCCCTCCGGCTGGAGGCGCAGCAGCTGCCGGATCGCGTCCTCGTGGTCCGCGAGCGCCGGGCTGCCGGCCAGATCCAGCCGGGCCGGGACCTTCTGGCCGGGCTGCAGGCCCTGGTCGGCGCGGAACCGGCGGACCTCGGTGACGACCTGCCGGACGGTCTCGATCTCCCGCTCGGCCTCCCGATCGCGAAACCCGCTGTCGCGCGGCCAGTCGGCGACCACGACCGACTCCTGGCCGGTCAGCGTGGTCCACAGCGCCTCGGTGACGAACGGGACGACGGGGTGCAGCAGCCGCAGCGTCACGTCCAGGACCTCGCCCAGAACGCGCCGGGACGCGTCGGCGGCCGGGCCGCCCTTGGCGAAGGTGGTCTTGGACAGCTCGACGTACCAGTCGAAGACCTCGTCCCAGGCGAAGTGGAACAGGGCCTCGCTGAGCTTGGAGAACTGGTAGTCCTCGTAGTACGCGTCGACCTCGGCGATGACGCTGTTCAGCCGGGACAGGATCCAGCGGTCCTCGGCCCGCAGCTCCGCGGCGGCCGGGAGTTCGCCCTCGACCGTCGCGCCGTTCATCAGCGCGAAGCGCGTCGCGTTCCAGATCTTGTTGGCGAAGTTCCGGGACGCCTGGACCCAGTCCTCGCCGATCGGGACGTCGACACCCGGGTTGGCGCCGCGGGCCAGGGTGAAACGGACGGCGTCGGAGCCGTACTTGTCCATCCAGTCCAGCGGGTTGACCGCGTTGCCGAAGGACTTCGACATCTTCTTGCCGAACTGGTCACGGACCATGCCGTGCAGGGCGATGGTGTGGAACGGCGGGGCGCCGTCCATCGCGTAGAGCCCGAACATCATCATCCGGGCGACCCAGAAGAAGAGGATGTCGTAGCCCGTGACCATGACCGAGTTCGGATAGAACTTCTCGAGGCTCTCGGTCCGCTGCGGCCAGCCGAGCGTGGAGAACGGCCACAGGCCGGACGAGAACCAGGTGTCCAGCACATCGCTGTCCTGGTGCCAGCCCTCCTCGCTCGGCGGCTCCTCGTCGGGACCGACGCAGACGACCTCGCCCTCCGGCCCGTACCAGACCGGGATGCGGTGGCCCCACCACAGCTGGCGCGAGATGCACCAGTCGTGGAGGTTGTCGACCCAGCCGAAGTAGCGGGACTCCATCTCCTTGGGGTGGATGGTGACCCGGCCGTCGCGGACCGCGTCGCCCGCCGCCTTCGCCAGCGGGCCGACCCTGACCCACCACTGCATCGAAAGACGCGGCTCGATCGTGGTCTTGCAGCGCGAGCAGTGGCCGACGGAGTGGGTGTACGGGCGCTTCTCGGCGACGATACGGCCGTCGGCGCGGAGCGCGGCGACGATCGCCGACCGGGCCTCGAGCCGGTCCAGGCCCTGGAAGGGGCCGTGCGCCGTGATGACCGCGTGCTCGTCCATGACCGTGAGCGAGGGCAGGTCGTGCCGCTGCCCGATCTCGAAGTCGTTCGGGTCGTGGGCGGGCGTGACCTTGACGGCGCCGGTGCCGAACTCCGGGTCGACGTGCTCGTCCGCGACCACCGGGATACGGCGGCCGGTCAGCGGCAGTTCGATCTCGGTGCCGACGAGGTGCCGGTAGCGCTCGTCGTCGGGGTGGACGGCGACGGCCGTGTCACCGAGCATCGTCTCGGCGCGCGTCGTCGCGACGACGATCGCTGTGTCGCCGTCGCCGTAGCGGATCGAGACCAGCTCGCCCTCGTCGTCCTGGTACTCCACCTCGATGTCGGAAATGGCGGTCAGGCAGCGCGGACACCAGTTGATGATGCGCTCGGCGCGGTAGATCAGCTCGTCGTCGTAGAGCCGCTTGAAGATGGTCTGGACGGCCTGGGACAGCCCCTCGTCCATGGTGAAGCGCTCGCGGGACCAGGCGACGCCGTCGCCGAGGCGCTTCATCTGGCCGGAGATCTGGCCGCCGGACTCGGCCTTCCACTTCCACACCCGCTCGACGAACGCCTCGCGGCCGAGGTCGTGGCGCGACTTGCCCTCCTTGGCCAGCTCCCGCTCCACGACGTTCTGCGTCGCGATACCGGCGTGGTCCATGCCGGGCTGCCACAGCGTCTCGTAACCCTGCATCCGCTTGCGGCGGGTGAGGGCGTCGATCAGCGTGTGCTCGAAGGCGTGGCCGAGGTGGAGCGAGCCGGTGACGTTGGGCGGCGGGATGACGATCGTGTACGGCTCTTTGTCGCTCTTCGCGTCCGCCTCGAAGTAGCCGCGCTCTACCCAGCGCTCGTACAGCTGCCCCTCTGCCTCGGCCGGTGCGTACTGGGTCGGCAGGTCTGCTGGGCGCGCGCTGTTGGCCCCGTCCTGGGGGCGCTGGGTGTTGTCGGTCACGACGGCCAGTGTAAGGGCCGCGCCGGGGCGCTTACGAACCGCTTCCCGGGCCGCTTCCCGAGCCGCTTCCCGGGCAGCCTGAGGGCGGTCGAACACCGTCGGTGCGCGACAGCGCGTCCCATTTGATCCGGTGGGCCCGCACCTGTCCGACAACAGTTTCCAACCTGTTGCTCCCCCGGGTTAAAGACCGCATAAGACGTCCGGAAGGATGTGCCCAACTGTCTTGTCAACGAGGGGATGCAATGAGTTACCACCAGCCGCCACCGCAGCCTGGTCCCTACGGGGGCGGTGCGCCGGGCCCGTACGCCCAGGGCGGCGCGGCCGGTCAGCCCGGATACGGCTCCCCGCAGGCGGGCCCCGGCCAGGTGCCGCCGCAGCAGGGCTACGGCTATCCGGGCCAGGGTCAGGGGCAGCCGGGCCCGTACGGCGGTCCGCCGCAGCAGCCCGGCCCGTACGGCGGCCAGCCGCAGCAGCCCGGCCCCTACGGGCAGCAGCCCGGTCCTTACGGCCAGCCTGGTCAGCAGCCCCCGTACGGACAGATGCCGCCGATGCCTCCGCAGGGCGGCAGCGGCAGGAAGACCGGGATCATCGTCGGCGCGGCAGTCGCCGTCGTGGCGGTGGGCGCCGGTGCGTACTTCCTGCTGAGCGGCAAGGGCAGTGCGGCGGATGACGGTCCGCACAAGCTGACGACGCCGGCGACCGTGGCGAAGGAGTACAAGCGCCAGGGCCCGGGCAAGGACGACTCCAGCATGAGCTCCAGCGACAAGGAGGAGCTCAAGCGGATGCCGGGGGTGTCCGACCCTCATCCGGTCCAGGCCGAATACGCGTCCGGCTCCAAGAAGTCGATGCTGTTCACCGGACTCTGGGGGAAGATCGAGAACCCTGAACAGGTCGTGGACGCCATGTTCGTCGTGCTGACGAAGTCCGCCGGCGACGAGGGCGACACCGAACCGGTCGGCAGCCCGGAGACGGTCGAGCGCGAAGACCTCGGCAGCGCCGTCATGAAGTGCCAGAAGTTCAAGGTCACGAACGATGACCCGGACGCACCCGTCAAGTCCGCCGAGATCCCCGTCTGCATCTGGGGCGACTCCAGCACGGTCGGCGGCGTCCTGATCGTGGACCCGGTCGCCGCCATCTCGGGCAAGGCCGACATCGGAGCCGCGGCGGAGACCACGGCCGAGGTACGCAACGACGCGCGCGTCGAAATCAAGCAGTCATAACCGCGAGAGGAACCCCATGAGCTACAACCAGCCCGGTCCGTACGGCGGCCAGCCGCAGCAGCCGGGCCCGTACGGCGGCCAGCCGCAGCAGCCGGGTCCCTACGGCCAGCCGCCCCAGCAGCCCCAGGGCCAGCCTCAGCCCGGCTACGGATACCCGCAGCAGGGCCCCGGCCAGGTGCCGCCGCAGCAGGGCTACGGCTACCCGCAGGGCCAGCCGCCGCAGCAGCAGCCCGGCCCGTACGGCCAGCAGCCGCAGGGCGGTTGGGGCGGCACTCCCCCGCCCCCGCCCCCGCAGGGCGGCGGCGGCAAGGGCAAGACGATCGGCATCGTCGCCGGTGTGGTGGGAGTCGCGGTGATAGCCGTCGGCGCCTACTTCATCGTGGGCGGCGGTGGCGGCGGCGACTACAAGCTGGCGACGCCGAAGACGGTCCTCGGCGGCAAGTACACCAAGGACGACAGCCAGAAGGCGCCGTCGGAGCGCGGCAGCGGCGACGGCATCGAGGACGGCCAGTCCACGGGCGCGGCGTACAAGGGCGACGACGCGAAGATCGGGTTCGGCGGAGCATACGGCAACGTCACCGACCCCGAGCAGGCCGTGGACGCGATCATCTCGGAAGGCCTCACCAAGGGCACCAAGACCACGGAGCAGAAGCCTTCGGGCTTCGACGGCGACCTGATGAAGTGCGGCGAGTACGACCTCAAGGTCATCAAGACGCCGTTCTGCGTGTGGGGCGACGACAGCACGGCCGCCCTCGTCATGTGGGGCCCGTCGGACACGGCCAACGACCCGAGCGCCCTCAAGCCGCCGTCCGTCGAGGAGTGGGCGGAGACCACCGCCAAGTTCCGCGACGAGGTCCGCGTCGAGAAGTAGGCAGCAGGAGCAACGCCGAAGGGGCGCCCGGCAGTTGATGCCGGGCGCCCCTTCGACGCGTGTGAACGGGCCGCGCGCTACGCGCTCTTCTCGTGGCGTTCGCCCTTGCCGATCGCCCGGGGCTCCCGCGGGACGAGGGTGGGGTTGACGTTGGAGTGGACGACCTCTTCGGTGATGACGACCCGGGCCACGTCCTTGCGGGACGGGACCTCGTACATCACCGACATCAGGACCTCTTCCATGATGGCGCGCAGGCCGCGCGCGCCCGTGCCGCGCAGGATCGCCTGGTCGGCGATGGCCTCGAGGGCCGGGCGGTCGAAGTCCAGCTCCACGCCGTCGAGTTCGAAGAGCCGCTGGTACTGCTTGACGAGCGCGTTACGCGGCTCGACGAGGATCTGGAGCAGCGCCTCGCGGTCGAGGTTGTGGACCGAGGTGATGACCGGCAGGCGGCCGATGAACTCCGGGATCATCCCGAACTTCACCAGGTCCTCCGGCATGACCTCGCGGAAGTGGTCCGAGGAGTCGACCTCGCGCTTGGAGCGGATCGTGGCGCCGAAGCCGATGCCCTTCGCGCCCGCCCGCGCCTCGATGATCTTCTCCAGGCCCGCGAAGGCGCCGCCCACGATGAACAGCACGTTCGTCGTGTCGATCTGGATGAACTCCTGGTGCGGGTGCTTGCGGCCGCCCTGCGGGGGGACCGAGGCCGTCGTGCCCTCCAGGATCTTCAACAGCGCCTGCTGGACGCCCTCGCCGGAGACGTCGCGGGTGATCGACGGGTTCTCGCTCTTCCGCGCGACCTTGTCGATCTCGTCGATGTAGATGATGCCGGTCTCGGCCTTCTTGACGTCGTAGTCGGCGGCCTGGATCAGCTTCAGCAGGATGTTCTCGACGTCCTCGCCGACGTAACCCGCCTCGGTGAGCGCGGTGGCATCGGCAATGGCGAAGGGGACGTTGAGCATCCGGGCGAGGGTCTGGGCGAGGAGGGTCTTGCCGGAGCCTGTGGGGCCCAGCAGCAGGATGTTGGACTTCGCCAGCTCGATGCCGTCGTCACGCCCGCCCTGGCCGTTCTCGCCCGCCTGTACGCGCTTGTAGTGGTTGTAGACGGCCACCGACAGCGCCTTCTTGGCGGCCTCCTGGCCGACGACGTACCCCTCGAGGAACTCGTAGATCTCCCGGGGCTTGGGGAGTTCCTCCCACCGCACCTCGGAAGTCTCGGCGAGCTCTTCCTCGATGATCTCGTTGCAGAGATCGATGCACTCGTCGCAGATGTACACACCGGGACCTGCGATGAGCTTCTTCACCTGCTTCTGGCTCTTCCCACAGAATGAGCACTTGAGCAGGTCGCCGCCGTCACCGATGCGTGCCACGAGGTGCTTCCCCTTCGCCTGGGATCTGCATCGCCTGCGCAGACCCGGGTGCTTGCCTATCGACGGTACCTTGCCGGGCCCCCCGTGCGGGCCCCCCTTGGCCCGGTTCACTTGACCGTGACCGGCCCAAGGGGTTGCCAACGGTACTGTCAGCCGCCCAGACCCACGGAGCTCTTCCGGGTGGACACGATCTGGTCGACCAGACCGTACGCCAACGACTCCTCGGCGGTGAGGATCTTGTCGCGCTCGATGTCGTCGCGGATCTTCTCGATCGGCGTGGTGGAGTGCTTGGCCAGCATCTCCTCCAGCTGCGAACGCATCCGCAGAATCTCGTTGGCCGCGATCTCCAGGTCGGAGACCTGGCCGCGGCCGGTCTCGCTGTACGGCTGGTGGATCAGGATTCGGGCGTTGGGCAGCGCCATCCGCTTGCCGGGGGTGCCGGCGGCGAGCAGCACGGCCGCGGCGGACGCCGCCTGGCCCATGCAGACCGTCTGGATGTCGGGCTTCACGAACTGCATCGTGTCGTAGATCGCCGTGAGGGCCGTGAAGGAGCCGCCGGGCGAGTTGATGTAGATCGAGATGTCCCGGTCCGGGTCCATCGACTCCAGGCACAGCAGCTGCGCCATGACGTCGTTGGCCGAGGCGTCGTCGATCTGCACGCCCAGGAAAATCACGCGCTCCTCGAAGAGCTTCGCGTACGGGTCGTACTCACGGACGCCCTGGGAGGTGCGCTCGACGAAGCGCGGGACAACGTAGCGGGACTCTGCGGCCGGGCCCTGGTGCAGGCCGCTGCCGGGGAAGTTGTTCATCTGGTTCTTCACCATCCTGGTGGCGATCAGTGGGCTGGGGTCGGCTGCGGGGTGGCCTGCGGGGCTCAGGCCCCGGTGCCGCCACCGCCCGGAACGCCGGCCGCCGTGGCCATGACGTCGTCGACCAGGCCGTACGCCTTCGCCTCCTCGGCGGAGAACCAGCGGTCGCGGTCCGAGTCGTGGGTGATCTGCTCGACGGTCTGACCGGTGTGGAACGCGGTCAGCTCCGCCATCTTCTTCTTGGTGCGCAGCAGCTGCTCGGCGTGGATCTTGATGTCCGAGGCGGAGCCCGCCAGGCCCGCGGAGGGCTGGTGGATGAGGATCTCCGCGTTCGGCAGCGCGAAGCGCTTGCCCGGGGTGCCGGCGCTCAGCAGGAACTGGCCCATGGAGGCGGCCAGGCCCATGGCGATGGTGACCACGTCGTTCCTGATGTACTGCATGGTGTCGTAGATCGCCATGCCGGCCGTGATCGAGCCGCCCGGGGAGTTGATGTAGAGGTAGATGTCCTTGTCCGGGTCTGCGGCAAGGAGGAGCAGCTGCGCCGTGATCCTGTTGGCGATCTCGTCGTCGACAGGCTGGCCGAGGAAGATGATCCGCTCGTTGAGCAGCCGGTTGTAGACCTGGTCGCCGTGGGTACCGAAGGTCGGCTCGCCGCCGGCGGCCGAAGGCATCAGATTCGTCACGTATCCACCTGCTCGTTGTTTGACGGCCGCGCGCCGTCAGCGTCTTCTTGTGGGCGCGGGGACTCCCCCTGCCCTCATACCTACGGACCCTAACGCGCTGGTCGGCGGGCGCCATCCCGCACAGCGAACTGTTCGCTGTGAGCGCAGGGGGGTACCCGGCGGCGCGGCGCGGCCGGCGGCTGAGCAGCGGGCCCGTCGCGGGGGTCAAGGGGCCCGGGGCCGGTGATCAGGCCTCGGGCTTCTCCTCGGCGGCCTCCGCCGTCTCCGCCTCGTCCGCGGCGGCGGCCGGCTCCTCGGCCGTCACTGTCTCGGCGGTCTCGTCCCCGTCGTCCAGGTCCACGACCTCGCCGTTCGTGTCCTTGACCGTGGCGGCCTCGACGACCAGCGCGAGGGCCTTGCCGCGGGCGACCTCGCCGACGAGCATCGGCACCTGGCCGCCCTCGACGACGGCCTGGGCGAACTGGTCCGGGCTCATGCCGGAGGACTGCGCACGGCGCATGAGGTGCTCGGTGAGCTCCTCCTGGCCGACGGACAGCTGTTCCCGGGAGACCAGCTCGTCGAGGACGAACTGGGTCTTGATGCCCTTCTCGGCCTGCTCCTTCAGCTCGGCCTCGAACTCCTCTGCGGACTTCTCCTGGATCTTGAGGTACGCCTCGAGGTCCAGGCCCATCTGGCCGAGCTGGTGGTGCTCCAGGTTGTGCTTGCGGGTCCCGATCTCGTCCTCGAGGAGCTTCTCGGGGACCGGCACCTCGACCAGCCCGATGAGGGCGTCCAGGACCTTCTCCTGCGCCTGGGTGGCCTGCTCGTACTTCTTCGACTGCTCGAGGCGCTTGCGGCTGTCCGCCTTGAGCTCCTCGAAGGTGTCGAACTCGCTGGCCAGCTGGGCGAAGTCATCGTCGAGCTCGGGCAGCTCGCGGACGGCGACGGCGGTGACGTCGACCTTGACCTCGGCCTCCTTGCCCGCGGCGGAACCGCCCTTGAGCTCGGAGGTGAAGGTGGCGGAGCCGCCGGCCTCGAGGCCGGTCACGGCCTCGTCGATGCCGTCGAGGAGCTCGCCGGAGCCGATGGTGTAGCTGACGCCCTTGGCGACGCCGTCCTCCAGGACCTCGCCTTCGACGCTGGCCTCCAGGTCGAGCGTCACGACGTCGCCCTCGGCGGCAGCGCGCTCGACCGGGGAGGTGGCGGCGAAGCGCTCACGGAGCTGCTCGACGGACTTCTCGACCTCCTCGTCGGTGACCTCGATGGCGTCGACCTCGACCTCGATGCCGGAGAAGTCCGGGATCTCGATGGACGGGCGGACGTCGACCTCGGCGGTGAAGGCGAGGAGCTCGTTGTCCTTGAGCTCGGTGATGTCGACCTCGGGCTGGCCCAGCGGGTTCAGATCACCCTCGTTGACGGCCTCGGTGTAGAACTTCGGCAGCGCGTCGTTCACGGCCTCCTCGAGGACCGCGCCGCGGCCGAACCGCTGGTCGATGACGCGCGCCGGTACCTTGCCCTTACGGAAGCCCGGCACCGTGACCTGCTGGTTGATCTTCTTGTACGCCGCGTCGAGGCTGGGCTTGAGCTCCTCGAAGGGCACCTCGACAGTGAGCCGAACCCGAGTCGGGTTCAGGGTCTCCACGGCGCTCTTCACGGTTCGGTCTCCTTGGGGGCTGATTTCTGGGGTCTGCCGGTCTCAGCTGTGCTGAGTTTCGGCGGATCGCGCCCGGTACAGAGACACAGGGGCACGTAGCTTGCATAGTAACCGCAAGCAGGACGGGCCCCACAACGTGATCTTGATGGTCGGGGTGGCCGGATTCGAACCGACGACCTTCCGCTCCCAAAGCGGACGCGCTACCAAGCTGCGCCACACCCCGCTGGTGCGACACGTAGGGTACATGCCCAGCCGAGCTGCGGCTGCCGCATTACAGGGGGCGGAATGGAGTGTGCGCGGGGGCGCCCGGACCCGCTACGATGCAGTCCGTGCGCCGCGCTTCTCATGATCCTCGGCGCGTGCGGGCGTAGCTCAATGGTAGAGCCCCAGTCTTCCAAACTGGCTACGCGGGTTCGATTCCCGTCGCCCGCTCAGCGGCCTCCGGCCCGGTCCCGCGAGTGCTCTCGAAGCCTCGCAGGACCGGGCCGGAGGCGTTTCCGCGACCCACGACGCTCAGAGGTTGATCTGGCTGATCGTCTCGGATATCGAGTTGAGGAAGCGGTTTATCGACGGGGCCATGTCGGTTGACGCCAGGAAGAAGCCGAACAGCGCCGCCACGATGGCGGGCCCAGCTTTGATCGAACCTGAGCGGATCATGACCACCAGGACGATCGCCAACAGCACCACCACGGACAGCGAAATGGCCACAACGGATCACACCCTCGGTCGGAAAAGCCTCACCGGCCCGGGGATGATGCCCCGCACACCCCCGCTTCGACCATCGTGCCACCAACGTGGCCGGTGATGCCCCCCGGTGACACACCGTCGGTCACGTGTTCACTGCCACATGAGGGCGCCCGCCCCGGGGTGATTTGACCGATTTAAGTGGGACTAGCCGTGATAGAACGGGCACTTGACGGCATAGCGAGGGAGGTTTTACGGATTCCGCACCCGGCGCTATCGTGCCTCAGATGTTCCACGCTGCCCTGACCCCCGCATGCGCAGTGAGGTCGCGAATCGTCTCCCCCAGTTCCTGGTGGGAGGGCCTGTGACGAACTCACTGAGCCCGCACGACTATCAGCGGGCACCACTCCCCCCGGCCCGGAAATCAGCGGACATCCCGCAACGACCCGACACAAGAGCGGCCGGACGCGACAAGCCGGACACGCCGCCCAAGCGCGGCGAGCCGAAGCAGCGCGACGCGTTCTTCGACAACGCGAAGTACCTGGCCATCGTGATGGTGGCCTGCGGACACGCCTGGGAGCCGCTCACCGACGGCAGCCGTGCCGCAGAAGCGCTCTACATGGTCATCTACACCGTCCATATGCCGGCGTTCATCCTCATCTCCGGCTATTTCTCCCGTAGTTTCGACATGCGGCCGGACCGGCTCAAGCGGCTGGTGACCGGGATCGCGGTGCCGTACGTCCTCTTCGAGGTCGCGTACAGCTTCTTCAAGCAGTGGGCGGACGACGACCCCGGGTACCCCATCAGTCTGCTCGACCCCTGGTACCTGACGTGGTTCCTGGCCGCGCTCTTCGTCTGGCGGCTGTCCACCCCGCTGTGGAAGCTGGTCCGCTGGCCCGTGGCGCTCGCGCTGGCGATCGCCGCGCTCGCCTCGATCTCCCCGGACATCGGCGACGACCTCGACCTCCAGCGCGTCCTGCAGTTCCTGCCGTTCTTCGTGGTCGGCCTCTTCATGAAGCCGGAGCACTTCCAGCTGATGCGCCGCCGCGAAGTGCGGATCCTCTCCGTTCCGGCCTTCGCCGTAGCGACCGTCGTCGCATACTGGGCGGCGCCCCGGATGTCCTCGGCGTGGTTCTACCACCGGGACAGCGCCCAGGAGCTCGGCGGCCCCTGGTGGAGCGGCCTGGTGATGACGCTCGCGCTGTTCGGCTGCTCGATGGTGCTCGTCTCCTGCTTCTTCGCCTGGGTGCCGCGGCGGCACATGTGGTTCACGGCGCTGGGTGCCGGGACGCTGTACGGCTACCTGCTGCACGGCTTCCTCGCCAAGGGATCCCGCTTCTGGGGCTGGTTCGACGACTACGCGTGGGTGCAGACCCCGCTGGGCGCCATCGCCGTCACCTTCATTGCCGCGATCGTGATCACGGTGCTGTGCACCAGGCCCGTACAGCGGATGTTCCGCTTCGCGATGGAGCCCAGGATGGAGTGGGCCTTCAAGAAGGACGCGGCCGAGCTGGCGCGCGACCGCTCGAAGCCGGTCAAGGCCGCCTGAGGGGGCACCGCCTGCGCATGGGTGAACGGCCCCGGAGCCCCGCTCCGGGGCCGTTCGGCCGTTCAGGCGCCTTCAGGTGCGCCATCTGCGCAACAAGCTCGACCGGCCCTTCGGGCGCGCGGCGATCGAGACCCGCCAAGCGGCCCGGGTGGCGCTCAGTCCCGGCAGATCAGCAGCAGCGCCCGGTCGTCGTTGACATCCCTGGCCACGGTCTCGATCAGGTGCCACGCCGCACCCTGGAAGCCGGAGGAGATATAGCGGTCCGCTGCGCCCGTCAGGCGGTCCATGCCCTCGGTCAGGTCGCGCTCGGAGGACTCGACCAGGCCGTCCGTGAAGAGCATCAGTACGTCGCCCTGGCGCAGCGTCCCCTTGATCGGGTCGAACTGCGCCCCGTCGTAGACCCCGAGCAGCGGCCCTTCCGCCGCCTTCTCCTCCCACGTGCCCGCGCCCGCGCTGCGCTGGAGCGCGGGCAGGTGGCCTGCCGACAGCAGTTCGTAGTCGCCGGTGTCCAGGTCCAGGACCATATGGATCGAGGTCGCGAAGCCCTCGTCCCAGTCCTGGCGGAGCAGATAGCCGTTGGCCGCCCGCAGGAACTCGTGCGGCGGGAGCGAGCCGAGCAGGCCGCCGAAGGCGCCCGACAGCAGCAGGGCGCGCGAGGCCGCGTCCATGCCCTTGCCCGAGACGTCGGTGAGGACGACCTCGAGCGTCCGCCCGCCGTTCGTACGGGCCGCCACGACGAAGTCGCCCGAGAAGGACTGCCCGCCCGCCGGCCGCAGGGCCATCTCCCGGTGCCAGCCTCTCGGCAGCTTGGGCAGTTTGCTCTGCACCCGGATGCGCTCGCGCAGGTCGAAGAGCATGGTGCCGCCGCGCCGCCACGGCACCCCGACCCGGCTGCGGAACTGGGCGATGACAAGACCGACGAAGCCGATGGCTCCGACCAGCAGAATCGTGCCCGGGGTGACGCGGGAGGTGCCCTGGCTGTACGGGCCGAGGACCGCCGCCTCCACGATCAGCCCCACCGCGGACCCGCCATAGAGCAGCAGCAGGCTCGCGGGCCGCAGCAGCAGTCCGCCGAGCACGATCGGGAGGACGAGCGCCGCGGGCGGGCACCAGTCGGGGACGGCGATCGTCCCGGCGGCGATGGCCGGGACGGTGAGCATCAGGGCGGCGAGGACGATCCAGTCGGAGCCGTCGCCGCGGAAGTAGTCGACCCCGGCCCGGCGCAGCCCGATGCGGACCCGATGCGAACTCCTGCGCATCCGGGCCGTCAGGGTCTCTGCTCCCGCGACGCGTGCCATTGCTCCGGGACCCTATCCACCCGGGCCCGTGATGTGCACTGTCGGCCTGCCGGGTGACGCACATGCGTACGGGAAATGCGCTCGCACGTACAGGAATGCGCTGATAGGGATGGCGTATGAGGACACGGGTGCCGGCTGAGCTGCGTGTGCTGCGGCCCGCGGAGTGGGACGAGTGGTTCGACACGCTGGTGCGCGCGTTCGGCGGGGTGGCCGTGTCCCCGGAGGAGCGGGAGCTGGACCACGACCTGACCGAGGTGGAGCGCTCCATCGGCGCCTGGGACGGCGACCGCCCAGTGGGCACGGCGGGTGCGTTCAGCTTCCGCCTGTCGGTGCCGGGCGGCGCGCTGGTCCCGGCGGCCGGCGTCACGATGGTCTCCGTGGCAGCGACGCACCGCCGCCGCGGCGTGCTGAGCGCGATGATGCGGCGCCAGCTGGACGACGTACGGGCGTGGGGCGAGCCGCTCGCCATCCTGACCGCCTCGGAGCCGGAGATCTACGGCCGGTTCGGCTACGGCATCGCGACCGGGCTGATGCACGCGGAGGTGGACACCAGCCGGGTCCGGCTGGCGGTCCCGCCCGGCACGGACGATGTACGGCTGCGGATGGCGGACCCGGCGGACGTGCTCCACGCGTGCGAGGCGGTGTACGCGGCCTCGGTGGGGCTGCGCCCGGGCATGCTGGTCCGGATACCGGGCTGGGAGCGGCACGCTCTGCTCGACCCGCCGTCGGAGCGCGCAGGCGCGTCCCCGCTGCAGTGCGTGGTGGCGGAGGCCGGCGGCGAGGTGGCCGGCTACGCGCGCTACGCCGTCGAGCCGGAGTGGGACGCGGCCGGTCCGAAGGGTGCGGTCCTGCTGCGCGACATCTGCGCGCCGGACCCGGCCGCGTACGCCGCGCTCTGGAGGTTCCTCTTCGACCTCGACCTCACGTCGACGGTAAAGGTCAGGAACCGGCCGGTCGACGACCCGCTGCTGCACATGGTCTCCGACCCGCGCCGGTGCCGGATCGGGTTCCGCGACTCCCTGCACGTACGTCTGGTGGACGTCGGCGCGGCGCTTCAGGCGCGGGCGTACGCGGCGCCGGTGGACGTCGTGTTCGAGGTGCAGGACTCCTTCTGTCCCTGGAACGAGGGACGCTGGCGGCTCACGACTGACGCCAAGGGCGGCGCCGACTGCAGGCGTACGGACGACCCGGCCGATCTGGCGCTGTCCGTACGGGAGTTGGGGGCCGCCTACCTGGGCGGGACCACGCTCGCGGCGCTGGCGGGGGCGGGGCGCGTACGGGAGTTGCGCGGGGGCGCGCTGCGGGAGGCGTCGGTGGCGTTCGCCTCCGACGTGGCGCCGTGGCTGCCGCACGGGTTCTGAGCGGCCCGGCCCAGGGCCACTTGGGCCGTCAGGCCTGACAGGTCGGGCACCAGAAGAGATTGCGGGCGGCGAGGTCGGCGGTGCGGACCTCGCCGCCACAGATATGGCACGGCAACTGCGCGCGGCGGTAGACGTACACCTCGCCGCCGTGGTCGTCGACGCGCGGCGGGCGGCCCATCGCCTCCGGCGTGTGCTCGGGGCGGACCGTGTCGATCCGGTTGTTCCGTACTCCTTCCCGCATCAGCGCCACCAGATCCGCCCAGATCGCGTCCCACTCCGCCCGCGACAGATCGCGGCCCGCCCGGTACGGGTCGATGCCGTGCCGGAAGAGGACCTCCGCGCGGTAGACGTTGCCGACGCCCGCGACGACCTTCTGGTCCATGAGCAGCGCCGCGATCGACGTACGGCTGCGGGCGATACGGGCCCAGGCGGGCTCGCCGCCCCTCGTCTCATCAGATGCGGTCGCGGAGCGCAGCGGATCGTCGCCGAGCCGGTCGTGGATCGCCTGCTTCTCGCCGTCCGTGATCAGCTCACAGGCGGTCGGGCCGCGCAGGTCCGCGTACGCCTCCGGGGTGGCGAGCCGCAGCCGTACGGCGCCGACGGGCGCGGGTGCCGGACCGTCGCCGAAGCGGAAGGTGCCGTAGAGGCCGAGGTGGATGTGGACCCAGCCGACCGCTCCGAAGCCGAGGAAGAGGTGCTTGCCGTGAGCGTCGGTCTCCGCCAGCTCCGTGCCGTCGACGAGCGCGGCGCCGTCCGCGAACTTGCCCTGCGGGCTCGCGGCACGCACGGACCGGCCGCCGAACCTCGCGAAGTGGTCGGCGGCCAGCCGGTGGATGGTGTGCCCCTCGGGCATCCGGCGCTCAGCCCTCCTGCTGGGGCTGCTGGGGGTGGTGCGCGGGGATGGGGGGCAGCTCGCCCGTGGTCTCGTACGCGGTGAGCATGTCGATGCGGCGGGTGTGGCGCTCCTCGCCCGAGTACGGGGTGTTCAGGAAGATCTCGACGAACGTCGTCGCCTCGTCGCGGGTGTGCATCCGGCCGCCGATGCTGACCACGTTGGCGTTGTTGTGCTCGCGGCCGAGGGCCGCGGTCTGCTCGCTCCAGGCCAGCGCGGCCCGTACGCCCTTGACCTTGTTGGCGGCGATCTGCTCGCCGTTGCCCGAGCCGCCGATCACGATCCCGAGGCTCTCGGGGTCGGCCGCGGTCTTCTCGGCGGCGCGGAGGCAGAACGGCGGGTAGTCGTCCTGGGCGTCGTAGATGTGCGGGCCGCAGTCGACGGGCTCGTGGCCGTGGGCCCTGAGCCACTCGACGAGGTGGTTCTTGAGTTCGAAACCGGCGTGATCGGAGCCGAGGTAGACGCGCATGATCCGAGTGTGGCATGCCCACGGCCGGGCCGACGGCATCGGGTGGCGCGTGGGTGGCCTGTGTCGCATCTGAAGGGAAGTTCCCCTATAACGATCCGGAATCAAAGGTTTTCCTCAAACTTCCCCTGCGTTTCACTGGCCGGGCTCGTAACCCGAGAGCTAAGGATCGTGCACATGAGCGCACAACCCACGGCCACGAAGACGGCGGCGGACCCGGGCACCCCGGGCCATCCCTCCTCCCCCGACGGCCTCAAGGCGGGTCTCAAGAACCGCCACCTCTCCATGATCGCCATCGGCGGCGTCATCGGCGCCGGGCTGTTCGTGGGCTCCGCCTCCGGCATCGCCGCCGCGGGCCCCGGCATCCTGCTGTCCTACGCCCTCGTCGGCGCCATGGTCGTCTTCGTCATGCGGATGCTGGGCGAGATGGCCGCGGCCAACCCGACCTCCGGCTCCTTCTCCGCCTACGCGGACCGCGCCCTTGGGCGCTGGGCCGGCTTCTCGATCGGCTGGCTGTACTGGTTCTTCTGGGTCGTGGTGCTGGCGGTCGAGGCGACCGCCGGCGCGGTGATCCTGGAGGGCTGGGTCCCTGCCGTCCCGCAGTGGGCCTGGGCCCTGATCGTCATGGTGGTGCTCACCGCCACCAACCTCGCCTCCGTCAGCTCGTACGGCGAGTTCGAGTTCTGGTTCGCCGGGATCAAGGTCGTCGCAATCGCCGCGTTCATCCTCATCGGCGGGCTCGCGGTCTTCGGCCTGCTGCCCGGCTCGCAGAGCGAGGCGGCGGGGCTCGCCAACCTCACCTCGCACGGCGGTTTCCTGCCGAACGGCGCGGGCGCCATCCTCACCGGTGTCCTGATGGTCGTCTTCTCCTTCATGGGCAGTGAGATCGTCACCCTCGCCGCCGGTGAGTCCGAGGACCCGCAGCGCGCGGTCACCAAGGCCACCAACAGCGTGATCTGGCGGATCGGCGTCTTCTACCTGGGCTCGATCTTCGTCGTGGTGACGCTGCTGCCGTGGGACGCCAAGGCGATCACCGAGCACGGCTCGTACGTCGCCGCGCTCGACTCCATCGGCATCCCGCACGCCGGGCAGGTCATGAACGTCATCGTGCTGACGGCCGTGCTGTCCTGTCTGAACTCCGGCCTCTACACCGCCTCCCGGATGGCCTTCTCGCTCGGGCAGCGCGGCGACGCGCCGAAGGCGTTCGCGCGGACGAACGCCAAGGGTGTGCCGCAGGCCGCGATCCTGGCGTCGGTCGTCTTCGGCTTCGTTGCGGTCTACTTCAACTACCAGTCGCCGGATACCGTGTTCAGCTTCCTGCTGAACTCCTCGGGCGCGGTCGCGCTCTTCGTCTGGCTGGTGATCTGCTTCACGCAGCTGAGGATGCGGGGGATCATCCTGCGCGAGGCGCCGGAGAAGCTCATCGTCCGGATGTGGCTGTTCCCCTACCTGACGTGGGCGACCATCGCGATGATCTCGTTCGTGCTGGTCTACATGCTCACCGACGACGCGGGGCGGGAGCAGGTCGTGCTCTCCGTGCTGGTCGCGGCGCTGGTGGTGGCGATCGCGCTGGTGCGCGACCGGCTGAACGCGCGCAAGAAGGACGCGGCCGTCAAGCCGTAGGGCCCCCGCGTAAGGCACCCCGTAAGGCCGCCGCGCCATACGGGTCGGGGCCCGCGCCCAGTTACAAAGAAGGAAGGGCCCCCGCGCGGACGTGACGGGCGGGGGCCCTCCTGCATGTCGGCCCGCGGTGTGGTTCAGTCGAAGATCGGGCCGACCGTCCGCGTCCTCTTGATCTCGTAGAAGCCGGGGGTGGACGCCACCATCAGGGTGCCGTCCCAGAGCTTGGCCGCCGCCTCACCCTTGGGGGCCGGGGTGACGACCGGGCCGAAGAAGGCGACCCGCCCGCCGTCGGCGCCGGGTACGGAGATGACCGGGGTGCCGACGTCCTGGCCGACCAGTTCGATGCCCTCGCGGTGGGAGTCGCGCAGCTCGGTGTCGTACGCGTCCGAGCCCGCGTAATCGGCCAGCTCCGCCGGGAGCCCGGCGTCCGCCAGAGCTCCGGCGATCGCCTCCGGCGTGGCGCCCTCGCCGCGGTTGTGGAAGCGGGTGCCGAGCGCCTCGTAGAGCGGGCCGAGCACCGCTTGGCCGAATTTCTGCTCGGCGGCGATGGCGACCCGGACCGGTCCCCAGGCCTTGGTGGCCAGCATCTCGCGGTACTCCTCGGGCAGCTCGTCGAGCTTGTTCTCGTTGAGCACCGCCAGGCTCATCACATGCCAGCGCACCTCCACCGGGCGCAGCTTCTCCACTTCGAGCATCCAGCGCGAGGTCATCCAGGCCCAGGGGCAGAGCGGATCGAACCAGAAGTCGACCGGGGTTTTCTCGGAGGCGGTCACGTAAAGCTCCTCAGGGGTCACTACCGCTTGGGGACTCCCGGAGAACACCGCGCGGTGCCGCCGCCATTCCCGCACATGTCGTGTGCTGGCTGTCAGCGCAGCGTGACACCATGGCGAACGTTCAGAGTGTGAGACGGAGACGACGATGACGAGGGAGAGGAGCCGCCGTGCCCGGTGAGAACCTGACCCGTGACGAGGCCCGCGAGCGGGCCCGGCTGCTGTCCGTGGACGGGTACGAGGTGGCGCTGGACGTGCGCTCGGCCGTCGGGGCGGGCCCCGCCGCGGGCGCAGGGGACGGTGACGAGCCGCGCACCTTCCGGTCGGCCACGACGATCCGCTTCCGCTGCGCCGAGCCCGGCGCCGCCACCTTCGCCGATCTGGTCGCGCCGTCCGTGACCTCGGTGGTCCTCAACGGGCGGGAGCTGGACCCGGCCGGGGTCTTCGACGGGGCGCGGATCGCGCTCGACGGCCTGCTGGCGGAGAACGTACTGACGGTGGACGCCGAGTGCGCGTACAGCAGGACGGGCGAGGGGCTGCACCGGTTCGCCGACCCGGAGGACGGCGAGGTCTACCTCTACACGCAGTACGAACCGGCCGACGCCCGGCGCGTCTTCGCCAACTTCGAACAGCCGGACCTCAAGGCCCCCTTCACCTTCACCGTGACCGCCCCCGCCGACTGGACGGTGCTGAGCAACGGCGCGGCGGAAGGCAACCCGGAGCCGGCCGGTACGGGGGCCTCGACCTGGCGATTCGTGACGACCCAGCCCATCGCGACGTACATCACGGCGGTCGTCGCGGGCCCCTATCACTTCGAGCGCGAGCACTACAGCCGGACGCTGCCCGACGGGAGGGTTCTCGAGATCCCGCTCGGTGCGCTCTGCCGCAGGTCACTCGCCAAGCACTTCGACGCGGACGACATCTTCACCGTCACCAAGCAGGGCCTGGACTTCTTCCACGACCACTTCGACTACCCGTACCCGTTCGGGAAGTACGACCAGGCGTTCGTGCCGGAGTACAACATCGGGGCAATGGAGAACCCGGGCTGCGTGACCTTCCGGGAGGAGTTCGTCTTCCGGGGCAAGGTCACCCAGGCCTCGTACGAGCACCGGGCGAGCGTCATCCTGCACGAGATGGCGCACATGTGGTTCGGCGACCTGGTCACCATGGAGTGGTGGGACGACCTGTGGCTGAAGGAGTCCTTCGCCGACTTCATGGGCTCCTTCTCGCTGGTCGAGGCCACCCGCTTCACCGACGGCTGGATCACCTTCGCCAACCGCCGCAAGGCGTGGGCCTACCGCGCCGACCAGTTGCCCTCCACCCACCCGGTCACGGCCGACATCCGGGACCTGGAGGACGCCAAGCTCAACTTCGACGGGATCACGTACGCCAAGGGCGCGTCCGTGCTCAAGCAGCTCGTCGCCTACGCCGGGCGGGAAGCCTTCCTCGAGGGCGCCCGGCGCTACTTCCGGCGGCACGCGTACGGGAACACCCGGCTCGAGCACCTGCTGGACGTGCTCGAGGAGACCTCGGGCCGCGACATGGCCGCGTGGTCGCGGGCCTGGCTGCAGACCGCGGGCGTCAACTCGCTGACGCCGCATGCGACATACGACGCCCAGGGCCGCGTCACCGAGCTCGCCGTCCTCCAGGAGGCGTCCCCGTCCCACCCGACCCTGCGCCCGCACCGGGTCGCGGTCGGGCTCTACCGGCGCGAGGAGATCTCGGGCCGGCTGGTGCGGTACGCCAGGGCCGAGGTGGATGTCGCCGGGCCGCGCACCGTCGTCGCCGAGCTGGCCGGGGCCGAGCGCCCCGAGCTGGTCCTGATCAACGACGAGGACCTCACGTACTGCAAGATCCGCTTCGACGAGGCCTCGCTCGACACGCTGCGGGAGCGCCTGGGCGACCTCGGCGACCCGCTCGCCCGCGCCCTGTGCTGGTCCGCGCTGTGGAACCTCACCAGGGACGGGCTGATGCCCGCGCGGGATTACGTGAACCTGGTGCTGCGCTTCGCCGGCCGGGAGAGCGACATCGGCGTGCTCCAGACGCTGCACACCTGGGCCAAGTCGGCGCTGGTGCACTACGCGGCGCCGGAGTGGCGGGCGGAGGGCGGCAGGGCGCTCGCCGAGGGTGCCCTGCGCGAGCTGCGGCTCGCCGAGCCGGGCAGCGGCCACCAGCTGGCGTGGGCGCGCTTCTTCGCGCAGGTCGCCTCATCGGAGGCGGATCTGCGGCTGCTCGAGGGGCTGCTCGCGGGCACCGGCAAGATCGACGGTCTGGACGTGGACCAGGAGCTGCGCTGGACGTTCCTGGAGCCGCTGGCCTCGCACGGGGTGGCCGATGCGTCGGTGATCGGGACCGAACTGGCCCGTGACGACACGGCGTCGGGGAAGCGGCACCAGGTGCGCTGCCTGGCGGCCCGGTCGTCCGCGGAGGTGAAGGCGCAGGCCTGGGCCGATGTGGTGGAGTCCGACCATTTGTCGAACGCGCTCGTGGAGGCGACGATCGCGGGCTTCGGCCAGCCCGGCCAGCGCGGACTGCTCGCGCCGTACGCGCCGAAATACTTCGCCGCGATCGAACGGGTCTGGCGGGAGCGGTCGATCGAGATCGCCATGGCGATCGTTCGCGGCCTCTACCCGGCGCTCCAGGACGACCGCAGGACCCTGGAGATGTCCCAGGCGTGGCTCGACGAGCACACGGACGCGCCGCCCGCCCTGCGCAGGCTCGTGCTGGAGGCGCACGACGACCTCGCGCGCGCCCTGCGCGCGCAGCGCTGCGATACCCAAGCCGCCCCAGGCGCCGGGGCGTTGTGACATCTGGGGGCGAAGCCCCAGGTGAGCGGCGGGAACCCCCGTTCGGTGGAACGCCTGTCGGCACTCGAACTCCCGTACTTTAGGGCGGCGATGTCTGCGTTTGTCGACGGGCGTGTAACAGCGGTTAGGGGGCGGTCGGGCGGCGGGAATCGGCGGGTCATGAACTCCAACCTCCCGCTCTCCCCCCGCCCCTTGCGCCACCTTTCCGACGCCCAGCGGCGAGTTTTGACGCTTCGTCAGTTGCGCGACCACGGCATCTCCACGGCCGACGCCGCCGAGCGCACCCGCCCCGGCGGCTGCTGGCAGCGCCTGCTCCCAGGCGTCTATCTGCTGCACCCGGGGCCACCCACGAGCGAGGAGCGGCTGCACGCAGCCCTGCTGTACGCGGGAAGGCACGCAGAGGCCGACAGCGGCGAGGCGATGATCACCGGTCTCGCGGCGCTCACCCTGCAGGGCTTCGCCTCCGCTCCACCGCTGCGCTCCCTGGACCGCATCGACGTCCTGGTTCCGCGGAACCGCCGGGTCCGCTCTTCGGGCCTGGCGCACATCCTGCGCACCGCACAGCTCCCCGCGCCGCTGGAGATCACCGGTGTGCCTGTGGCCCCCGTGCCGCGCGCCCTCGCCGACGCCGTCGCCCAGCTCTCCGACCCCGCTGCCGTACGCCGCCTGCTCACCGAGGCCGTACGCGGCGGTCACTGCGAACCCGGCGCTGTCGTACGGGAGTTGAACCGCGCCCGGCTGCTCTCCCGGCCGCATGTCGTCGATGCCGTGGACACGCTCCTCGCGGAGAGCAGGGCGCTCGCCGAGGGCCGTCTCTACGAGATGGTGCGCTCGTACGGCCTGCCCGAGCCGGTGTGGAACGTCGACCTGCGGCTGCCGGGCGGCCCGCTCCTCGGGGGCGTGGACGCGTACTGGCCCGAATACTCGGTGGCCCTGGAGCTCGACGCGCGCACCCCCCGGCAGGACGAGAACACCGCCTGGGCGGAGGGCGCGCGCAAGCGTGAGCACCTGGAAGGGCTCGGCATCACGGTGGTGCACACCACCCCGAAGAAGCTGCGCGAGGCGATCGAGCAGCAGGCCGCCGTGGTCCGCACGGCCCTGATGGCGGCCGGGGACCGGGAGCCCGCGGCCTACGTGGCCGTCATCCCTCGGTGAGGAGGCCCGCGCACCTTCGCTACGGCGTTACAGCGCTGCGGTGCTGCGGTGCTGCGGTGCTGCGGTGCTGCGGTGCTGCGGTGCTGCGGTGGAGCGGCGCTACGGCCGCTTGAGCAGCAGCTCCGTGTTCCGGTCCACCGGGTCGCCCGCCAGCGCGGACCGCGTGCCCGGGGCGTTGAAGGACAGTTCCCGGTAGAGGGCGGCGAGGCCGGTCTGGGACAGGTCGGCGAAGTCCGTGCGATAGGGGGCGGCCGACTCGATGAGCGTGGTGAAGAGGGACAGCGTGCCGTCGCCGTTGTCCACCAGCTCGATGATCCGGGCGAGTTGGGGGAAGTCGATGTGCGAGGCGGTGGAGATCTCCCAGAAGGTGCCGTGCGGAGTGATCTTGTTCTTGTGGCTGTGGCCGTTGATCCAGGCCACCGCGTTGCGATGCCGCTTCAGCACCGCGACCACCTCGTCGCCGCCGTGCCGCTGCTCGTTCGGCCGCGCCGGGTCGGGCCGCAGGTTCCGCATCGTCTTGCTCGTGTGGTGGCTGAAGATCAGGGCGTAGCGGTCCTTGTGCTTCTCCAGCGTGCGCTCCAGCCAGCGCAGCTGCGCGGTGCCGAGCGAGCCCTCGTAGTGGCCTCCGGGGTCGGTCGTGTCAAGGCTGATGCCGATGACGTCGTCGGAGATCCGGAAGGAGTAGTGCAGCCGGTTCGCGGCCAGGTCGGCGGCGGTGTAGCCGTGGCCGACGGGGCCCGCGCCGGCGTACTTGGGGTCGAGGTGCGCCTGGAGGTACTCGCGCGGGGTGAAGGGGGCGCGGCCCTCGTCGGGCGTCACGCTGCGCATCTTCCGCGCGTATGTGCGCAGCAGCTCCTTGAAGTTCTCACCCTTGGGGTCGAGCCCCTTCTTCACGGCCTTCCACAGGGCCGCTCCCTCGGCCTCCGGCAGGGTCTCCAGCTTGCGGCCGCCGACCGCGAAGTCGGCGAAGAAGCTGTCGCCGGGCGCGTAGCAGCCGCCGGGCAGGCTGTCGTGGTTGCCGACCGTGGAGTACCAGGGCATGCGCAGACCAGGGCTGTTGACCTGCCGGATCGCCGCGTCGAGGAAGCCGTCGATACGCGGGAAGCCGAGCTGCTTGTCCGCGTCACGGAGCGCCGCCTCCGGCTGCCAGTACAGCTTCAGGCCGCTGTCCTGCACGCCTTCGTAGCGGTGCGGGTCACCGGAGTTGGGCGTGACGCGCCCGCCGCTCATGGCGGTGAGGAACCAGTCGAGCTCGGTGCGGGAGTTGTTGTCGGTGTTGTCGCCCGTGGTCATGACGAAGGAGAGCGGTGCGCCGGTGGCGGGGCCGCCGCGCAGGGCGTTGACCCGCTCGACGAGCGAAATGGCACCGGCGACGGACAGGGCCTCCTGCGGCCGCCAGGCGCTGGCGGTCTGGGCGCGCATGTACTCGTAGCGCAGCGGGTGCTGGACATCGACCACGTGGAGATCGGTGAACTGCACAAAGGAGGCGAGCGTGGTGCGGCGGTCCTCGCGGCCGGACTTGGCGGAGACGATCTCGGGGCGTACGACACGGGGCCAGGCGGGCCCGTCGGTGAGTCGCTGGTAGCCACCGGAGCCGCGCGGGGCCGAGACGGTGCGGAGGGTGGTGCCGGCGGTCGACGGCGCGGCGGCGGGCTCGGTGGCCGGGGCGCCGGGCGCGTCCCGTACGGCCCTCTGTCCGGCGAGGCGCCCGGTCGCGGGCGACGTCGCCTCGGCCGATCCACCGCCCGGCCCGAAGGCGAGCCCGAGCCCGGCTGAGACGCCGACGGCGCTCGCTGCGGCGAGCAGGGCACGGCGGTCGAGGGCGGAGGCGACGGACTTGGTCCGGGACATGCGCGAACTCCCCGAGTGCGGTTGGGCGCGAGCGGGTTTCCCGCTCTCTCGGGATGGTTGGCACCGGGGGTGGCCTGAGCTTTAACGATGCAGAAACGACCGACGCCGATCGCGGCACATGGATCATGTGCCGCGAAAGCGGTCACCCTGCACTTGCGTTCCGGCGAGTTGGCGATCACCGCATGTTCATCTGACGGGGTAGCGGGCCCTGCCGTCCGGGCTTGCCGCATCGTGGCCGACTGCGGGCCGGTGGTCGTGTTGTGCCCACCCTCCCCCATGGCCTGAACGGCATGGAGGCACCCCCATCGCCCTGCGGAACGGCTGCCCACAACATGAAATGTGCGCCTTTGCGCTCGGTGGCGTGTGGCGGAAATGTGCCATGGCCACCACGCGTCTCGGACAACGCTCCCCAAACCCCCGCCGCTTACATAAAAGTTCGGTCATCCGGCTCCGAAATCCGGACCCCCTTTTCCTTTTGAGAAGCAGGGATGACCATGCCTTCATCTTCGCTACCCGAGTCCCCCGCACCCGGGCCGAGACGCACGGTACGGATCGCGATAGCCGCGGGCCTGGTGGCCGCCCTCGCCGCCACCGGGCCCGCCGCCGCTCCCGCACTCGCCTCGGACGGTGACCCCGCCCCGGCTGCGGTCAAGTCGGCCGACGACAAGCTCGGTTCGGCCGACGCCGACCTCCTCGCCGAGGCCAAGGCCGACGGCGACAAGAACGTCACCCTGATGATCGCCACCGCTCCCGGCGCGACCGAGCAGGTCGCGGACCAGCTGGATGCGGTCAAGGGCGCCTCCGTCGGCCGCACGTACGACAAGCTCGGCTACGTACGGGCCACCGTCCCGACGAGCAGAGCCGATGCGGCGATCGCCGACGCGAAGAAGCTCTCCAGCGTCCACGCCATCGACCTCAGGCACGAGATCGAGCTCGACGACCCGACGCCGAAGGCCGACCGGGCCAAGGGCGCCGGGACCGCGGCGGAGGGCACGTACCCGGCGCCCGGCAAGAACACCCCGGCCAGGAACCCCTACCAGCCGTCCTTCGAGACCGGCGCCGTCGACTTCGTCAAGCAGTACCCGAAGGCGGACGGCCGCGGCATCACCATCGGCATCCTCGACTCGGGCGTCGACCTGGGACACCCGGCGCTGCGGAAGACGACCACCGGCGAGCGCAAGATCACCGACTGGGTGACGGCGACCGACCCGATCGTGGACGGGGACGCGACCTGGCGGCGGATGACCAACCCGGTCACCGGGCCGACGTTCACCTTCAACGGCCGCACCTGGACCGCGCCCGCGGGCTCCTACCAGGTCAACGTCTTCCGCGAGGCGGCGAGCACCGGCGGCGACGCCAAGGGCGACCTCAACCGGGACGGCGACACCACCGACCTGTGGGGCGTGCTGTACGACCCGGCCGCCGGCACCGTCCGCGTCGACCTCGACGACGACGGCGACTTCACCGACGACGAGGCCATGAAGCCGTACAAGGACGGCTACCAGACTGGCTACTTCGGCAAGGACGACCCGGCGACCGACGTGGTCGAGCGGGTGCCCTTCGTCGTGGAGATCCGCAAGGACGTCCCCACCGACCCCTACGGCGGCGACTGGGTCGGCAAGAAGGCCGACTTCGTCAGCATCGGCATCATCGAGTCCGAGCACGGCACCCACGTCGCGGGCATCACCGCCGCCAACAGCCTCTTCGGCGGCAAGATGAACGGTGCGGCGCCCGGCGCCAAGCTGGTCTCCTCGCGCGCGTGCACCTGGACCGGCGGCTGCACCAACGTCGCCCTCACCGAGGGCATGATCGACCTCGTCACCAAGCGCGGCGTCGACATCGTCAACATGTCGATCGGCGGCCTCCCGGCGCTCAACGACGGCAACAACGCCCGCGCCGAGCTCTACACCCGCCTCATCGACGACTACGGCGTGCAGCTGGTCATCTCGGCCGGCAACAGCGGCCCCGGCGCCAACACCATCGGCGACCCCGGCCTCGCCGACAAGGTGATCTCCGTCGGCGCGACCGTCTCCAAGGAGACCTGGGCCGCCAACTACGGCTCCCAGGTGGAGAAGCGGTACGCCCTGTTCCCCTTCTCCTCGCGCGGCCCGCGCGAGGACGGCGGCTTCACCCCGACCATCTCCGCCCCCGGCGCCTCCATCAACACCATCCAGACCTGGCTGCCGGGCGCCCCGGTCGCCGAGGCGGGCTACGCGCTCCCGGCCGGCTACGGCATGCTCCAGGGCACCTCGATGGCCTCCCCGCAGGCCGCCGGCGCCTCCGCGCTGCTGCTCTCCGCCGCGAAGCAGAAGCACATCGACCTGACCCCGGCGACCCTGCGCACCGCGCTGACCAGCACGGCCGACCACATCAGCGGCGCCAAGGCGTACGAGGAGGGCTCCGGCCTGATCGACATCGTCGACGCCTGGGAGTCGGTCAAGGACGGCGCCTCCGCCCACGAGTACAAGGTCAAGGCCCCCGTCGACACCTCGATCGACTTCGCGCTCAAGGAGCCGGGCTTCGGCACCGGCCTCTACGACCGCGAGGGCGGCCTCAAGGCGGGCAAGAAGAAGACCTACGACATCACCATCACCCGTACCACAGGCCCCGACCGCCCCGTGCGCCACGAGCTGTCCCTGGCGAACAACGACGGCACGTTCCGGCTGGCCGGCTATGACGAGATCGGCCTGCCGCTGAACAAGCCGGTCACCGTCAAGGTCGAGGCCAGGCCCGGCTCGGCCGGACTGCACAGCGCGATCCTGGAGCTGGACGACGAGCGCACCGAGGGCACCGACCGGCAGATCCTCACCACGGTGGTCGTCTCCAGGGAGCTCGCGAAGCCCGCGTACGCCTTCTCGGCGTCCGGCTCGGTGCAGCGCAACAGCACCAGGTCCTACTTCGTGACCGTGCCGGAGGGCGCGAAGACCCTCGAGGTCGCTATCGGCGGGCTGAAGACGGGCAGCCAGACCCGCTTCATCGCGATCCACCCGTACGGCGTTCCGGTCGACCCGACCTCCACGCCCAACTGCTACAACAACTACCCGAATCCGGCCAACACCTGCCGCCCGGACCTGCGCTCGTACGCGGACCCGCAGCCGGGCGTCTGGGAGATCGAGGTCGAGGCGCGCCGCACCTCGCCGCTGCTCGACAACCCGTACACGCTGGACGTCACCGCGCTCGGGGCCACCTTCGACCCGGCCGTGAACACCGTCCCCGAGGCCGAGGTCGGCGCGCCCGCCCCGGTCGAGTGGAAGGTGACCAACGGCTTCGCCGCCATCGACGGCAAGCTGAAGGGCGGCTCGCTCGGCTCGGCCAAGGTCGCGCGCCCGTCGATCAAGGACGGCGAGACCCAGACCACGGAGCTCACCCTCGGTGAGGGCGTGGAGCGGCTTGACGTCGCCATCGGCAACGTCTCGGACACCGCCGCCGACCTGGACCTCAACGTCTACCGGGACGGCGAGCTCGTCGGCTCGGCGGCGGACGGCGACTCGGAGGAGGCGGTCAGCCTCGACAAGCCGGCCGCCGGTACGTACACCTTCGAGGTCATCGGCTACGCGGTCCCGGCGGGGAGCACCGAGTACGACTACCGGGACGTGTACTACGCGTCCTCGCTCGGCCAGGTCAACGTCGACGAGTCGCAGGCCGTCAAGCTCGCCAATGGCGCATCGACGCAGGTCACAGCCGAGGTCGTGGTGGGCGGCGCGGCCCCCGAGGGACGGCAGTTCTTCGGCGAGGTCCAGCTGCTGAACGCCCGTGGCACGGCCGCAGGCACCGGCAGCGTCCGGATCGAGAAGGTCACTCCGTAACCCGGAAGGGCCCTGTGACGGCGGGGCGGGCGCCCGGAAACGGCGCCCGCCCCGTCCGTCTGTCCGGCCGTCTGTCCGGGGCCCGCTCGATCGGCCCGTCCCGTCGGCCGCCCCATCTGCCCGTCCCGCAGTCCGGACAAACCAGACAATCGAGTGGACAGAACGGCCGGGTCCCGGCTCATGATGTGGGGCATGTGTCGTGCCGTTCCGGCACGCCGGAACGGAGAGGGAGTCGTATGAGGGTCGGAATCGTCGGAGCCACGGGGCAGGTCGGCAGCGTGATGCGGGCCGTGCTCGCCGAGCGCGGGTTCCCGGTGGATGAGCTGCGGCTGTTCGCGTCCGCGCGCTCGGCGGGCTCGACGCTGGCATGGCAGGGCCAGGAGATCAGCGTCGAGGACGCCTCGACGGCCGACTACTCCGGCCTGGACATCGTGCTGTTCTCGGCCGGCGGCGCGACCTCCCGCGCGCTGGCGGAGAAGGTCGCCGCGCAGGGCCCCGTCGTCATCGACAACTCCTCGGCCTGGCGCCGCGACCCCGAGGTGCCGCTGGTGGTCTCCGAGGTCAACCCTCACGCGATCGGGAACCGGCCCAAGGGGATCATCGCCAACCCGAACTGCACGACGATGGCCGCGATGCCCGTGCTCAAGCCGCTCCACGCGGAGGCGGGTCTCGCAGCGCTGGTCGTCGCCACCTACCAGGCCGTATCCGGCTCGGGCCTGGCCGGCGTCGCCGAGCTGCACGGCCAGGCGTCCAAGGTGATCGCCGACGCGGACAAGCTCACCCACGACGGCCGGGCCGTGGACTTCCCGGAGCCGGGGGTCTACCAGCGCCCGATCGCCTTCAATGTGGTGCCGCTGGCGGGCTCGATCGTCGACGACGGCCTCTTCGAGACCGACGAGGAGCAGAAGCTCCGCAACGAGTCCCGCAAGATCCTCGAGATCCCTGGGCTCAAGGTCTCCGGCACCTGCGTCAGGGTCCCGGTCTTCTCAGGCCACTCGCTGCAGGTCAATGCCCGTTTCGAGCGTCCGCTCAGCGTGCGGCGCGCCTACGAGCTGCTGAAGGACGCCCCGGGCGTGGAGCTCTCCGAGATCCCGACCCCGCTCCAGGCGGCGGGCAAGGACCCCTCGTACGTGGGCCGCATCCGCACCGACGAGACGGTCGAGAACGGTCTCGCGCTCTTCGTCTCCAACGACAACCTGCGCAAGGGCGCGGCGCTCAACGCGGTCCAGATCGCGGAGCTGGTGGCGGCCGAGCTCAGGGGCTGACGCCGACCGGACGCAAAGAGGGGCGGGCGCCACGAGCGCCCGCCCCTCATTCGTCGTGCGGCCCGCCCGCCGAGGCCCGCTCGCAGACCCCGGGCGGAAGCGCCACGACGTGGAAGGATGGCTGAAACGTAACGACGAAGGAGATGACGCCGCGTGCCTGGCACGAATCTGACCCGCGAAGAGGCGCAGCAGCGGGCGCGCCTGCTCACCGTCGACTCCTACGAGATCGAGCTCGACCTCTCCGGCGCCCAGGAGGGCGGCACGTTCCGCTCCGTGACCACGGTGCACTTCGACTCCGCCGAGGCGGGCGCGGCGACCTTCATCGACCTGGTGGCGCCGACCGTCCACGAGGTCGTGCTGAACGACGCCGCGCTCGACCCCGCCGAGGTCTTCGCGGACAGCCGGATCGCCCTGCCGTCCCTGGAGGCGGGCCCCAACGAGCTGAAGGTCGTCGCCGACTGCGCGTACACCAACACCGGTGAAGGGCTGCACCGGTTCGTCGACCCGGTCGACCAGCAGGCGTACCTCTACACCCAGTTCGAGGTGCCGGACGCCCGCCGGGTCTTCGCGTCCTTCGAGCAGCCGGACCTGAAGGCGACCTTCCAATTCACCGTGAAGGCCCCCGAGGGCTGGACGGTGATCTCGAACTCGCCGACGCCCGAGCCCGTCGGCAACATCTGGCGCTTCGAGCCGACGCCGCGGATCTCCGGCTACGTCACCGCGCTGATCGTCGGCCCGTACCACAGCGTGCACAGCAGCTGGGAGAAGGACGGCCGGTCGGTGCCGCTCGGGATCTACTGCCGGCCCTCGCTCGCCGAGCACCTCGACTCGGACGCGATCTTCGAGGTGACGCGGCAGGGCTTCGACTGGTTCGAGGAGAAGTTCGACTACCCCTACCCGTTCGCGAAGTACGACCAGCTGTTCGTGCCGGAGTTCAACGCGGGCGCGATGGAGAACGCGGGTGCGGTCACCATCCGCGACCAGTACGTCTTCCGTTCGAAGGTGACGGACGCGGCGTACGAGATGCGCGCCGAGACGATCCTCCACGAGCTGGCCCACATGTGGTTCGGCGACCTGGTGACCATGGAGTGGTGGAACGACCTGTGGCTGAACGAGTCGTTCGCCACGTACACCTCGGTCGCCTGCCAGGCGCACGCACCCGGCAGCAAGTGGCCGCACGCCTGGACCAGCTTCGCCAACTCCATGAAGACGTGGGCCTACCGGCAGGACCAGCTGCCCTCGACCCACCCGATCATGGCCGAGATCCGCGACCTGGACGACGTCCTGGTCAACTTCGACGGGATCACGTACGCCAAGGGCGCCTCGGTGCTGAAGCAGCTCGTCGCGTATGTCGGCATGGACGAGTTCTTCACCGGCGTGCAGACGTACTTCAAGCGCCACGCCTACGGGAACACCCGGCTGACGGATCTGCTGGGCGCGCTGGAGGAGACCAGTGGCCGCGACCTGAAGACGTGGTCGAGGAAGTGGCTGGAGACGGCGGGCATCAACGTGCTGCGGCCGGAGATCGAGACGGACGCCTCGGGTGCGGTCACCTCCTTCGCCGTACGGCAGGAGGCCCCGGCGCTGCCGGCCGGCGCGAAGGGTGCGGCGTTCGATGATGCGGCTCCGCCGCATGGCACGCTCCGCCCGCACCGGATCGCGATCGGCAACTACGACCTCAAGGACGGCAAGCTGGTCCGTACGAGCCGGATCGAGCTGGACGTGGACGGCGAGCTCACGGAGGTCCCGTATCCGCAGGGCACGCCCCGCCCGGCGGTGATTCTGCTCAACGACGACGACCTGTCGTACGCCAAGGTGCGGCTCGACGCCGAGTCGCTCGCGACCGTCACCCAGCACCTCGGCGCCTTCGAGGCCTCGCTGCCGCGCGCGCTGTGCTGGGCCTCGGCCTGGGACATGACGCGCGACGGCGAGCTGGCCACGCGCGACTACCTGGACCTCGTGCTGTCCGGAATCGCGAAGGAGTCGGACATCGGCGTCGTCCAGTCGCTGCACCGCCAGGTCAAGCTGGCCCTGGACCTCTACGCCGACCCGGGCTGGCGGCCCACCGGCCTCGCCAAGTGGAGCGAGGCGGCGCTGGAGCGGCTGCGGGCGGCGCAGCCGGGCAGCGACCACCAGCTGGCGTGGGCGCGGGCGTTCGCGGCCACGGCCCGTACGGACGAGCAACTCGCCCTGCTGCAGGGCCTGCTGGACGACACGGAGACGATCAGCGGCCTGGCCGTCGACACGGAGCTGCGCTGGGCGCTGCTGCAGCGGCTGGCGGCGATGGGCAGGGTGGACGAGAAGGGGATCGCCGCGGAGCTGGAGCGGGACAGGACCTCGGCGGGCGAGCGGCACGCGGCGACGGCGCGGGCCGCGAGGCCGACGGCGGAGGCGAAGGCCGAGGCGTGGGCGTCGGTGGTGGAGTCCGACAAGCTGCCGAACGCCGTGCAGGAGGCGGTCATCGCGGGCTTCGTCCAGACCGACCAGCGCGAGCTTCTCGCCCCGTACACCGCGAAGTACTTCGAGGCGGTGAAGGGCGTCTGGGAGTCGCGCAGCCACGAGATGGCGCAGCAGATCGCGGTCGGGCTCTACCCGGCGGTCCAGGTCTCGCAGGAGACGGTGGACGCGACGGACGCGTGGCTGGCCTCGGCGGAGCCGAGCGCGGCGCTGCGCCGGCTGGTGACGGAGTCCCGCGCGGGCGTCGAACGCGCTCTGAAGGCCCAGGCCGCGGACGCCGCAGCCGCCGACCAGCCGTAACAACCCCACGAGTTGGTGGTGCCCCGGACCGTACGACGGCCCGGGGCACCCTGCGTGGCGGCAGGCCCTGCGCGGCGGCCGTGGCGGCGATCAGAAGGCCCATGCGACGCGTACCGCGCCGTATTTGGACTGCGATACGGCGGACCGCGGCCGCTTCTGCACGACCAGGTGCGGCCCGGGAGCCGCCCGGTGTGCCGCTACTTCGAGATGCTCGCGCCGGCGGCCGCGCCGGACGCGGGCGGCGGGATCGGCGACGCGCTCTGCGACTTCGGCGAATCGGGGCTGGCAAGGGCCGACGGGGCGGCCACACCCGCAGCCGGGTCGAGACCCGGCTCCGCGCCCGCCTCCAGCGGTATTCCGCCGACGATCCGGATCCCCGCCTCGTCGAAGGCCTTCTTGATCCGCCAGCGCAGCTCCCGCTCCACGCCCAGCGCCTTGCCGGGCATGGTCTTGGCCTGCGTACGGATCACCATCGACTCCAGCGTCACCGAGTCCAGCCCGAGGACCTCGACCGGGCCCCACAGCCGCTCGTTCCACGGCTCGTCCTTGGCGAGCGTCTCGCCCGCCTCGAGGATGGTCCTGCGGGCCTTCTCCAGGTCCTCGTCGTAGCGGACCTGCACGTCCACGGCGGCGGTGGCCCAGCCCTGGCTCTTGTTGCCGATCCGCTTGACCTCGCCGTTGCGGACGTACCAGATCTCGCCCTCGTCGCCGCGCAGCTTGGTGACCCGCAGCCCGACCTCGATGACCTCGCCGGATGCGACCCCGGCGTCGACGGTGTCGCCGACCCCGTACTGGTCCTCGAGGATCATGAAGACGCCGGAGAGGAAGTCGGTCACGAGGTTGCGGGCGCCGAAGCCGAGCGCGACGCCTGCGACGCCCGCGCTGGCGAGCAGCGGCGCCAGGTTGATGTTCAGGACCGACAGGATGGTCAGCGCGGCTGTGCCGAGGATCACAAACGACGCGACGCTGCGGAGCACGGATCCGATCGCCTCGGAGCGCTGGCGGCGCCGCTCGACGTTCACCAGCAGACCGCCGAGCGCGGTGCCGTCCACGGCCTGTGCGGTGCGGTTCATCCGCGCGATGAACCTGGTGATCGCCCGGCGGACGAGCGATCGCAGCACCATCGCGATGACGAGGATCAGCAGGATGCGCAGGCCTGCGCCGAGCCAGGCGGACCAGTTCTGCTCCACCCAGCCGGCGGCCTGGGACGCGTTCTCCTGCGCCTCCTGGAGCGAGGGCGCGGCGTCGGGCGACGTGCCGTCGGCGAGGAACCAGGACACAGTGAACACCTTCCGTATGGGACGACCAACCACACTAACGGGGCATCCTGCATGGTCCGCTGCTCTGTTCGAGAGAGGGCCGGTTTCGAGCTGGGGAAAAACCAAGGTGTGGTCGAAAACACTCCTGATGCGTTACCCGGACGTGGTGGCGCCGCGACCAGGCATGAGGAGAGACTGAGACCAGATCGTCCCGGCGCGAGCCACGCGCCGCCGGCGTACAAGGAGGCACCCGTGCCGCATGTCCTGGTCCTCAACGCGTCGTACGAGCCACTCGGCGTCGTACCGCTTCGCCGCGCGCTCATCCTCGTGCTCAACGACAAGGCGATCAGCCTCGAGGATTCCGGCGCGCTCATGCGGAGCGCCACCCGCGTCGTCCCCGCACCCAGCGTCGTCCGTCTGAAGCGCTTCGTGCGGGTCCCCTTTCGGGGCCCTGTCCCGCTCACCCGCCGCGCCCTGTTCGCCCGTGACGGCGGCCGGTGCGCGTACTGCGGTGGCGTCGCAACCAGCGTCGATCACGTCATTCCGCGCAGTCGCGGCGGGCCGCACTCGTGGGAGAACGTGGTGGCCGCCTGCCGCCGCTGCAATCACGTCAAAGCCGACCGGCACGTCGCCGAGCTCGGCTGGCGGCTGCGGCACCAGCCCGCACCGCCGTCGGGTCTCGCCTGGCGGATCATCGGCACAGGCCATAGGGATCCGCGCTGGCTGCCATACCTGCAGCCGTACGGCGCGGACGACGCGATGGCCCGGATCGACGGCATATCTGCCTGAAGCCGGGCCATCGTCATGCCGCCTGACGGCCGCGGACGCCGTCGGGCGGTTCCTCGTGCCGCGGCCCCGGTCCTTCCTGCACCATCGGACCGCACGAAATCGGGCAAATCAGGGCATGCGGTGAGCCGTTCGTGCAGCAAAGCCGACCCCTGCCCGTAGAGCCGCCGGAAACGGCCGGGTGATGGACCGTACGCCGTACAGTGAGGGCGTGGATGACGTGCATGAGCTGAGCATGCTCGAGCAGGCCGCTGCCGTTCGCCGCGGGGACGTGTCGCCCGTCGAGCTCGCCGAGCACTATCTGCGGCGGATCGAGCGTCTCGACGGCGCCGTCGGCGCCTATCTCACCGTCACCCCCGAGCGGGCGCTCGACGACGCCCGCCGCGCGGAGCGGCGGCTCGCCGCCGGCGGGGAGCTGCCGCCGCTGCTGGGGGTGCCGCTGCCGGTGAAGGACCTCGACCCCGTGCCCGGGATCCGCTGCACCGCCGGGTCGGCCGTCTTCGCCGACCGGGTCGCCCCGCCCGAGGCCGCCACCCACCTCGTCGGCCTGCTGGAGCGCGCCGGGACCGTGCTGCTGGGCAAGACCAACACCCCCGAGTTCGGGCTGCCCGCCTACACCGAGAGCCGCGTCGGGCCGCCCGCCCGCAGCCCGTACGAGCCCGCCCTCGGCGCCGGCGGGTCGAGCGGCGGGGCGGCCGCCGCCGTGGCCGCCGGTCTCGCGCCCGCCGCGCCCGGCAGCGACGGCGGCGGGTCCATCCGGATCCCCGCCAGCTGCTGCGGCATCGTCGGCCTCAAGCCCAGCAGGGGCAGGATCAGCCCGGCTCCGGAGGGCGACGTCAGCGGGCTCGCCACCGCCGGGCCCCTGGCCCGTACGGTCCGGGACGCGGCCGCGCTGCTCGATGTGATGGCCGGGCCCGTGCCCGGCGACCCGGTTCCGCTGGCCGCGACCGAGACGCCGTTTCTCGCGTGGTGCGAGCGGACTCCCGGGCGTCTGCGCATCGCCCGCTGGGCGCGGCCCGACGTGCCGGACGTCACCGTGGAGCCCGAGGTGCTCGCCGCGTACGAGAAGACGTCCGCGCTGATCGCCGAGCTCGGCCACGACGTCATCGACGCGGACCAGCCGCTGCGGCCCGGCGACCGGGACGCCTTCACGCCCGTGTGGGCGGTGCTGGCGGGGCTCGCGCCCGTGCCGCCGGAGCGGGAGGCGGAGCTGATGCCGCTCACCCGCTGGCTGCGCGAGCAGGGCCGGGCCGCGACCGGCCTGGAGTACGCGCGTTCGCTGGCCGCCATGCAGCGCGTGGGGCGTCGGCTGGCCGCCGCCGTGGCCCCGTACGACGCCGTGCTCACCCCCACCCTCGCCCGGCTCCCGCAGCCCGTCGGCGCCCTGCGCGACGACGCCGACCCGGCCGCCGACTTCGCCGCACAGATCGCCTTCACGCCCTTCACCGGTCCCTGGAACATCGCCGGGCTGCCCGCCGTCTCCCTTCCGCTCGGCTGGACCGGCCAGGGGCTGCCCGTCGGGATGATGCTGGGCGCGCCGCACGGCGCGGAGGGTCCGCTGCTGGCGCTCGCGGCCCAGCTGGAGGCGGCGGCCCCATGGGCGGGCAGGCGCCCGAAGATCTGGTGACGGCGGCGCCCCGGGGCCCGGCACCCGTACGTCGCGTCCGGGCACGCGCGCGTGCCCGGTGTCCGTGCGTTGGGCCCGACGCGGGTCGTACGTCCGGGTCCGTACGTCGGGGTCCGTACGTTCCGGAAATTCGACGCCGTAGACTCTCGTTCCGCCGCAATCCCTGCGCTCGACACCGCACGCGGCCGTGAAATCACGCACGGGAACCATATGTGACCTGTCCCACGTTCCTGTGGTGTTTACGTCTGCGGCCGCGCCCGGTGGGTAGAGCTGCTGTGACCCACTCCCGTCTACTCACGGAGGCCCGCGTGGCCGCGCCAGCCCAACTGCTTCTGTCCGCTCAGTCCAAACCCGCCGACCCCCTGGATCCCGAGCCCGTCAACCCGCTCGACCTGGACGGCCTGTCCGACCCCGACTCCGGCCTCGAGGGCGCCAGCTCCAGCGAGTGGGCCGAGCCCCCGCTCACCAGCGAGCCGCCGCTCGCCGACACCGCTCCCCTCACGAGCGAGCCGCCGCTCGCCGCAGAACTTCCGCTGACCAGCGAACCGACCGCCACCGGCATGGGTGCTGGGGGCACCTCCCAGCGATAGCTGGGGGAGCACGGAGTCCATGGAGGTCTAGATGGGCCGAGCGCGGCTCGCCACCCTGCACGGAGTTGCCACTTCGTACGAGCCCGCCCCCGGCCGTACGGTCGAAGTGCCCGAAGACACCGTCGTCGCCGTGCTCGCCGCGCTGGGCGTCGACGCGTCCACACCGCGCGCGGTACGCGCGGCACTCGACGAGCACGCGCACTGGGAAGCGAACCGCCTGCTGCCCGACACCGTGGTCCTGCGGAGACCGCCCGCTCCGGCCGCCGCACCCGCGCACGGCGCCGCCGTCCCACCGGCCCCCCAAAGCGCCGTACCAGCCGGGCCGCCGGCCCGCGGCAGCGCGGGCAGCGCGCACCCGCGCGACGTCGCCCGAGTGCAGGGCGTCCTGCGGTACGCGCCCGTACCGGCCCTCCCCGAGGGCACCCTGCTGCACGTCGACACCGAGAGCGGCGACAGCCTCCCCTGGGACGGCTCCGCGTTCTTCCGCGGCAACCCCGCCCCGGGGCGCACCGCATCCGCCTGGGCCGCCTCCGCCCCCACGGCTCCCTCGGCCTCCTCGGCCTCCTCGGCCTCCGGCGCCGCGGGTCAACTCCCGCTCGGCACCCACACGTTGCGCGCCCTGGCCCCCGACGGCCGCTCCGCCCGCGCCACCCTCATCGTCGCGCCCGACCGGATGCCCGAGCCTCCGGGGCGCAGCTACGGCTTCCTGGTCCAGCTCTATTCCCTCCTGTCGGCCCGTTCCTGGGGCATGGGCGACCTCGGCGACCTGGCGGATCTCGCGGCCTGGTCCTGCAGATCGCTGGGCGCCGGATTCGTCCAGCTCAACCCGCTGCACGCGGCCGTGCCGGGGAACGGGACAGAGCCGACCGACCCGTCCCCGTACCGCCCGTCCTCCCGGCGCTTTCCCGACCCGGTGCATCTGCGCGTCGAGGACGTGCCCGAGTACGCGCACCTGACCGGACCGGCCCGGGCGCGGGCCGCAGAACTCGCGGAGCAGGCCACCGAGTTGCGCGACGGCGTCCTCCACAAGGGGGCGCTGATCGACCGGGACGCGGTGTGGCGGCTCAAGCGGGAGGCCCTGGAGCTGGTGCGCGGGGTCCCGCTGAGCCCCGGCCGCCGCGCCGCGTACTGCGACTTCCTCGCCGAACAGGGCCGGGCCCTGGACGATCACGCCACGTGGTGCGCGCTCGCCGAGGTCCACGGCTCCGACTGGCACGCCTGGCCGAGCGGCCTGCGCGACCCGCGCTCGGCCCGTACGGAGCGGGCGCGCCGCGAGCTCCTGGACCGCGTCGACTTCCACTGCTGGCTCGCCTGGCTGACCGACGGCCAGCTGGCCGCCGCGCAACGGGCCGCGCGTGACGCGGGGATGGGCATCGGGCTCGTCCACGACCTGGCGGTCGGCGTGCACCCGGGCGGCGCCGACGCCTGGGCGCAGCGGGACGCCTTCGCCGCGGGAATGTCCATTGGCGCGCCCCCGGACGCCTTCAACTCCCGCGGCCAGGACTGGGGCCTGCCACCGTGGCGCCCGGACGCCCTGGCGGCCGCGGGCTACGGGCCGTACCGCGACCTGCTGCGGGGCCTGCTGCGGCATGCGGGCGCGCTGCGCATCGACCATGTGATGGGCCTGTTCCGGCTGTGGTGGGTCCCGGAGGGCCGCGAGCCGACCCAGGGGACGTATGTCCGCTACGACGCGGAGGCGATGCTGGGCGTGCTCGCCCTGGAGGCGCACCGCGCGGGCGCGGTCGTCATCGGAGAGGACCTCGGCACGGTCGAACCGGGCGTGCGGGACGCCCTGGCGGGACGGGGGGTGCTGGGCACGTCGGTGCTGTGGTTCGAGCGCGACTACGAGTCGGCGGCGCTGCCGGACGACCCGCCCGCCGATGGACCAAGCGACCCGCCCGCCGCCGAGACCGCCGACCCGCCCGCCGCCGAGACCGCCGACCCGCCCGCCGCCGAGGACGCTGCCGCGGGCGGCAGCCCAGGGGGCGGCAGCCCAGGGGGCGGTGCGGGCGGCCGGGGCGCGGAGCGTTCCGGGCGGGCGCGGCCGTTGGGGCCCGAGGCGTGGCGGGCCGGGTGTCTGGCCACCGCCACCACGCACGATCTGCCGAGCACCGCCGCCCGGCTCACCGGCGAGCACGTCGAGCTGCGCCACCGGCTCGGCCTGCTCACTCGCCCGCTCGCGCAGGAGCAGGCCGAGGACGCCGTCGAGGTCGCCGAGTGGCTGGCGCTCCTCGGGCGGCTCGGCCTGCTGCCCGAGGGCGCCGAGGACGAGGAAAGCTCCATCAAGGCGGTCTACCGCTTCCTCGCCGGCACACCGGCCCGGATGGTCGGCGTCTGGCTGCCCGACACCGTCGGGGACCGGCGGCCGCAGAACCTGCCGGGGACCTGGGACCAGTACCCGAACTGGCGGCTGCCCATCGCCGACGCGGATGGGCAGCCCGTCACGCTGGAGCAGCTCGCGGCCTCTCCGCGCCTGCGCGCCCTGATGTCGGAACTCGCCGAACGCCTCCCGCCGCCGTGCCCGGCGACGGAGCAGCCGTAACGGAGCGGCCATAGAGGGCACCCCGGGCGCGCGGGCCGCCAGGGCGCCCGCTACGGTGAGGCTGTGGACAAGAAGAACGCCCTGCGCACCGGAGCCGTCGCCGCCGGTTCGACGCTGATGATGCTGCTGATGTCGTCCCCCGCGCTCGCGGTCACCCGCGACGACGGTGACGACCCGGGTTCCGGCCTGAGCGTCGTCCAGACGCTGGGCCTCTTCGTCGGGCTGCCGCTCCTGCTCTTCGTGGTGATCGCCGGCCTGGTGGTCATGGGCGAGAAGAAGTCCGGCCAGCAGAGCTGAACTCCCGCGCAGCACCCCGCATCACCTGACCGACGAGGGCGCCGCCCCGCCGTACGTACCCATACGAGTACGAGGCGAGGGCGGCGCCCTCGTCGCGCTGCCCGCCGCTTCCCCGCCGCGCTCCCCGTCCTTTCACGCCGTTTCCCGCCGGTAACGCTTCAGCCGTCTCCGCGGGGACCATTGACGCCCGCTCTCACCGCGGCCTACCTTTCCTCCCAGCAATAGGAAACTTTCCTAACAGTGCAGCACCAGCTGGGGGTATGCGCATGGCTGTGACACCGGGGAGCACAACGCCGGGAGGCACGACGCCGGGTACGCCACGGGTGCTGCGGGCGATGAACGACCGCGCCGCCCTCGATCTGCTGCTGGAGCACGGCCCCCTCTCCCGCTCCCGCATCGGCAAGCTCACCGGACTCTCCAAGCCGACCGCCTCTCAGCTGCTGGCCCGGCTGGAGTCGGCCGGGCTCGTAGTCGCCACCGGCACGAGCGAGGGCCGCCCGGGGCCGAACGCCCAGCTGTACGCAGTGAATCCGGCCGCTGCGCACGTCGCCGCGCTCGACGTCACCCCCGACCGCATCCTCACCGCGGTCGCCGACATCACCGGCCGCACCGTCGGCTCGTACGAGCTGATCACTCCGGGCCGCCACGCCCGGGGCGCCGTACGCCAGGTGGTCGAGGCCCTGGACGGCGCGGTCAAGGTGGCCGGGCTGACCCGGGCCGACCTGCACCGGATCGTCATCGGCACCCCCGGCGCCTTCGACCCCAGCACCGGCCGGCTGCGCTACGCCAGCCACCTGCCCGGCTGGCACTCCGCCACGCTCCTCGACGACCTCGCCGCCGCCCTGCCGATGCCGCTGGAGTACGACAACGACGTGAATCTGGCCGCGGTCGCCGAGCAGCGGCTCGGCGCCGCCCGGGGCCACGACGACTTCGTGCTGTTCTGGAACGAGGAGGGGCTCGGCGCCGCGATCGTCATCGGCGGACGGCTGCACCGGGGCTGGACCGGCGGCGCAGGCGAGGTCGGCTTCCTGCCGGTGCCCGGCACCCCGCTCGTACGGCAGGTCGCCAAGGCCAACAGCGGCGGATTCCAGGAGCTGGCGGGCGCCCAGGCCGTACGGGTGATCGCCCGCGAGCTGGGCCTCGACGTGCCGGAGGGACCGCACAAGGAGGTCGCGGCAGAACTCCTTTCGCGGGCGGCGGAGGCTGCGAAAGCGGCGACGACCGCAGAAGTCACCGCACCCGCAGAAGTCACCGCACCTGCCGAGGCCGCCGAAGCGGCCGGGCAGTGGCCCCAAGACCCCGGCCGGGAGCGCGAGTTGCTGCAGCGCTTCGCGACCGGACTCGCGACCGGACTCGCCTCGCTGGTCGCCGTGCTCGACCCCGAACTCATCGTCCTCTCCGGCGGGGTGATCGCCGCCGGCGGAGAGCCCCTGCGCGAGCTGGTCCAGGCCGAACTGGCCGAACTCGCCGTGCCCCGCCCGCACCTCGTCCTCGGCGACGTGCAGGAACGCCCTGTCCTCTGCGGCGCGTTGCAGAGCGCCCTCGCCACCACTCGCGACGAGGTATTCGACACCTCCCGCTGACCCGCCCACCGTTCCACCCCAGCACCTCCCTTTCGTCCCACGAACCCCTGGGAGACACCGTCATGTCCGGAACACGTACGGCCACCGCAGCGGCCCTCGCGGCGACCGCCGCCCTGTCCCTCCTCGCCACGGCCTGTACGGGCCAGAGCGGCACCGCCGCGAGCGACGACCCCAAGGCCGAGACGACCATCAACTTCTGGCATGGCTGGAGCGCCCCCAGCGAGGTGAAGGCCATTCAGGAGAACGTCGCCCGCTTCGAGAAGGCCCACCCGAACATCAAGGTCAAGGTCACCTCGAACATCACGGACGACAAGATCAACCAGGCGCTGCGGGCCGGCGGCGCCAACGCCCCGGACGTCGTCTCCTCCTTCACCACCGACAGCGTCGGAAATTTCTGCACCTCCGGCGCCTTCGTCGACCTGAAGCCGTTCCTGGAGAAGTCGGATATCGACCCGGCGAAGGTCTTCCCGGAGGCGCTGCGGCAGTACACGCAGTTCGACGGGAACCAGTGCACGCTGCCGCTCCTCAACGACGCGTACGGCCTCTACTACAACAAGGACGCCTTCGAGAAGGCCGGTATCAAGGCCCCGCCGAAGACCTGGTCCGAGTTCGAGAAGGCCGCGGTCAAGCTGACCAGAGCGAAAGGCGACTCGTACGAGCAGCTCGGCTTCATGCCGATCTTCCACGGATACGAGACCACTCCCGGCCATTACGTCGCCCAGTGGGGCCCGGAGTACTTCGACGAGGACGGCAAGTCCAACATCGCCAAAGACCCCGCCTTCGCGAAGATGTTCACCTTCCAGAAGGACCTCATCGGCAGGCTCGGTGGCTTCGAGAAGCTGACGAAGTACTTCAACACCTTCGGTGACGAGTGGGGCGCCAAGCACCCCTTCCACACCGGCCAGGTCGCCATGCAGCTCGACGGCGAGTGGCGGCTCGGCATGGCCAAGGACGCGGGCGCGACGTTCGAGATCGGTACCGCGCCGCTGCCCGTCCCGGACGACCAGGCCGCCGACTACGGCAAGGGCTACCTGTCCGGCACGATCATGGGCATCGCCGCCACCAGCAAGAAGCAGAACGCGGCCTGGGAGCTGGTCGAATACATGACCACGGACACCGACGCCGTCGTGGCGTTCTCCAACGCGATCCACAACGTGCCTTCCACGCTCGAGGCGCTGAAGTCACCGAAGCTGAAGATCGAGCCGGAGTTCCGGACCTTCATCGAGATCGCTCAGCACCCGGAGTCGAACACCACCCCGGCGCAGGCCGACGGCGGCGCGTACCAGGTCACGCTCCAGGACTTCGGCTACGCCTACGAGAGCGGAAAGCAGAAGGATCTCAAGGCCGGTCTGAAGAGGACCGCCCAGCAGATCGACACGGACATCGCGAAGCAGAAGTAGAACGCCGATGACCACGCACACCCTGCGGGCAAAACGCACGCGCAGTGCCCTTGGCGCGAAGCGCAGAAAATCGGCACTGCGTACTGCGGCCTTCATGTCGCCCTGGCTGATCGGCTTCAGCGTCTTCTTTGCCTATCCGCTGATCTCCACCGTCTACTTCTCCTTCATGAAGTACGACGGCTTCCGGGCGCCCGCTTTCAACGGCCTGGACAACTGGAGCTATGTCTTCAGCGACTACCGGCTGTTCTGGCCCGCCCTGCAGAACACCCTGTGGCTGGTGCTCGTCATGGTCACCTGCCGGGTCGTCTTCGGGCTCGGCGTCGGGCTGCTGATCACCAAGATCAAGACAGGCGCCGGGGTCTTCAGAACCCTCTTCTACCTGCCCTACCTCGCCCCGCCGGTGGCCGCGACGCTGGCCTTCGTCTTTCTCCTCAACCCCGGTACGGGACCGGTCAATTCGATGCTCGCCGACCTCGGCCTGCCGGCCCCCGGCTGGTTCACCGACGCCGCCTGGTCCAAGCCCGCGCTCACCGCGCTCGCCCTCTGGGGCGTCGGCGACCTGATGGTGATCTTCATGGCCGCGCTGCTCGACGTACCCGGGGAGCAGTACGAGGCGGCCGAGCTGGACGGCGCGTCCGCCTGGCACCGCTTCCGGTACGTCACCCTGCCGAACATCTCCCCCATCGTGATGTTCGCCGTGGTCACCGGCGTGATCCAGACGATGCAGTACTACACGCAGCCGCTGGTGGCGGGGAAGGTCGCCTCCGGCATCATCGGCGGCTCCGGCCAGCAGTTCGAGCCGGGCTACCCCGACAAGTCCACGCTCACCCTCCCCCAGCTCGTCTACAACCTCGGCTTCCAGCGCTTCGACTACGGCTCCGCCTGTGTGATCGCGCTGGTGCTGTTCGCTCTCGCCATGGCCTTCACCGCGCTGCTGATGCGCCGCCGCGGCGGCCTCGTCCAGGCAGGTGACTGACCATGGCCCAAGTCCTCACCGCCCCCACGACGCCGGCCACCCCATCGGCCACCCCGGCCGCCCGCACCGCGCGCCGCAAGGTCCTGCTCCACTGGATCGCGGTGCACGCACTCGGGGTCGCCACCGCGCTCTTCTTCGTGCTGCCGTTCGTCTTCGTCTTCCTGACCTCGGTGATGAGCGACCAGCAGGCACTCACCCGCGATCTGTGGCCGCACACCTGGGAGTGGGACAACTACGCGCAGGTGTGGAACACGCCGGGCTTCCTGACCTGGTGGCGCAACACCCTGCTGTACGCCGGGCTCGGCACGGTGCTGACCGTGCTCTCGTCGATCCCCGTCGCGTACGCGCTCGCCAAGTTCCGCTTCCGCGGCCGCAATCTCTCCCTGATGCTGGTCATCTCGATGATGATGCTGCCGCCGCAGGTCGTCATCATCCCGATGTACCTGTTCTGGGCGAAGCAGCTCGGGCTCTCCGGGACGCTGTGGCCGCTGATCATTCCGATGGCGTTCGGGGATGCGTTCTCCATCTTCCTGCTGCGCCAGTTCCTGCTGACCATCCCGAACGAATACCTGGACTCGGCCCGGGTCGACGGCTGCGGTGAGTTCCGCACGCTGCTCAGGATCGTGCTGCCGATGGCGAAGCCGGGCATCGCGGCCGTGGCGCTGTTCCAGTTCTTCTACGCCTGGAACGACTACTTCGGCCCCCAGATCTACGCATCGGAGAACAAGGCCGCCTGGACGCTCAGTTACGGCCTCGAGTCCTTCAAGGGGGCGCACCACACCGACTGGAACCTGACGATGGCCGCGACCGTGCTGGTCATGGCGCCCGTCATCGTCGTCTTCTTCTTCGCCCAGAAGGCATTCGTCGAGGGCGTCACGCTGACCGGAGTGAAGGGCTGACCTCACGCTATGAAGCTCGCTGTAGTGGGTGGCGGATCCACCTATACACCGGAGTTGATCGACGGTTTCGCACGGCTGCGGGACACGCTCCCCCTCACTGAGCTGGTCCTCGTCGACCCGGCGGAGGAGCGTCTTGAGCTGGTGGGCGGGCTCGCGCGGCGGATCTTCGCCAGACAGGGCCACGGCGGACGGATCGTCACCACCTCCGACGTGGACGCGGGCGTGGACGGCGCCGACGCCGTACTCCTCCAACTGCGCGTCGGCGGGCAGGCCGCGCGCGAGCAGGACGAGACATGGCCGCTCGAGTGCGGCTGCGTCGGGCAGGAGACGACCGGCGCGGGCGGCCTCGCCAAGGCGCTGCGCACCGTCCCGGTCGTCCTGGACATTGCCGAGCGGGTGCGCCGTACGAACCCGGACGCCTGGATCATCGACTTCACCAACCCGGTCGGCATCGTCACCCGCGCGCTGCTTCAGGCCGGGCACCGGGCCGTCGGGCTGTGCAATGTCGCGATCGGCTTCCAGCGACGGTTCGCGAAGCTGCTCGACGTACGCCCCGAGGACGTGCACCTCGACCACATCGGGCTCAACCACCTCACCTGGGAGCGGGGCGTACGGCTCGGCGGCCCGGAGGGCGAGGACCTGCTGCCGAAGCTGCTCGCCGAGCACGGCGACGCGATCGCCGACGACCTGCGCCTGCCGCGCGCCGTACTCGACCGGCTCGGCGTCGTCCCTTCGTACTACCTGCGCTACTTCTACGCGCACGACGAGGTGGTGGAGGAGCTGCGGACCAGGCCGTCGCGGGCGGCGGAGGTGGCGGAGATGGAGCGGCAGCTCCTCGAGCTGTACGGGGACCCGGCGCTCGACGAGAAGCCCGCGCTGCTGGCCAGGCGCGGCGGGGCGTTCTACTCGGAGGCGGCGGTGGACCTGGCGGCTTCGCTGCTGGGGAACAGGGGGAGCGCGGTGCAGGTCGTCAACGCGTACAACAACGGCACGCTGCCGTTCCTCGCCGACGACGCGGTGATCGAGGTCCAGGCGCGTATCACGTCCGAGGGTCCCGAGCCGCTCCCGGTGCCCGAACTCGACCCGCTCTACGCCGGGTTGATCGGATGCGTTACGGCGTACGAGGACCTGGCGCTCGAGGCGGCCCTGCGCGGCGGGCGCGACCGGGTCTTCAAGGCGCTCCTCGCCCACCCCCTGATCGGCCAGTACGGTCTCGCGGACGCGCTCACCGACCGACTCGTCGCGCACAACCGGGAGCACCTCGCGTGGGCCTGACCGCTTCCGTGCTCGCGATCGACGCGGGCAACAGCAAGACCGACGTGGCACTGGTCGGCGCCGACGGCCGCGTCCTCGGCACCGCGCGCGGCGGCGGCTTCAGCCCGCCGTCGGTGGGGGTCGAGGCGGCGGTGGACGCGCTGGCGGAGACGGTTCGCCGGGCGACGACGGAGGCGGGCATCGCCATCGGCGGCGACCCATTCACGTCGTACACCTCGGCCTGCCTCGCCAACGCCGATCTCGCGGTGGAGGAACAGCGGTTGAGGGAGACCCTGCACGCGCGGGGCTGGGCCGTCACGACCGACGTGCGCAACGACACCTTCGCGGTCCTGCGCGCGGGCGTCGACGAGCCGCGCGGCGTGGCCGTCGTCTGCGGCGCGGGCATCAACTGCGTCGGCATGCTCCCCGACGGCCGTACCTCCCGCTTCCCCGCCATCGGCCGGATCTCCGGCGACTGGGGAGGCGGCGCGAGCCTCGCGGAGGAGGCCCTCTGGTACGCGGCCCGGGCGGAGGACGGCCGCGGAGAGCCGACGGAACTCGCCTGGACGCTGCCCGCGCACTTCGGGCTCACCACCATGTACGCGCTGATCGAGGCGCTCCACCTGGGGCAGGTGCCGGGGCGGCGCAAGCACGAGCTCACGCCGGTGCTGTTCGAGACGGCGGCGGCGGGCGACGCGGTCGCCCGGTCGATCGTGCACCGCCAGGCGGAGGAGGTCGTGGCCCTGGCGACGGTCGCCCTGACCCGGCTCGACCTGCTCGACGAGGAGGCGCCCGTACTGCTCGGCGGCAGCGTCCTGGCCGCCCGGCACCCGCTGCTGCACGACCGCATCGCGGAGCTGCTCGCCACCCGCGCTCCGAAGGCGGTCCCCCAGGTGGTCACCGCCCCACCGGTGCTGGGCGCGGCCCTTCTGGGCCTGGACGGCACGGGTGCGCCGGGCGAGGCACATGCGCGCTTGCGGACGCACTACATGGGCGCCTGACGCCGGTGTGTGGGCAGCCGTTGCGCAGGGGGATGGGCCCCCATGCCGTTCAGGCTATGGGGGAGGATGCCCACACAGCGACCTACCGAAGTCCGTCGTCGATGGCGGCGAGCATCACGGAGGTGTCCGGCCGCACACCGAAGCGGCCGGTGCCGCGCGGAAGCGCCCTGGTTCCGTCATCAGGGAGACACGCCCGGCAATCAGGCCCGCAGCCGGACGACCTTTGTTTTCGCACATTCCACCTCGAGGTCATGCCGGGGACCGCGCCGAGGCTGAAGACTGGTGGAACGCAGGGCCGGACGGCGACCGCCCCTGCCGCGAGCACCCGTCTCCGGAGTACGTGTGAAGTCATCACAACTGCTGCCCCTGTCCAACCCCTCCACATCGTCTCCGGCCGCGGCTGCGGAACTCCCGCGCGCAGCGGGCGCATCGCCTCCGGCCGGCGCCGGCCGCCTGCGCGAACTCGACGGGCTACGCCTGCTGGCAGCGTTGATGGTCTGTCTCTTCCACTACGCGGGCCGCGGCGGAGCGGTGGAAACCGCCTGGGGTTCGTCGCCCCGAGACCTCTTCCCCCATCTGTCGTGGGCGGCGCTCTACGGCAACCTCGGGGTCGAGATCTTCTTCGCCATCAGCGGTTTCGTGATCTGTATGAGCTGCTGGGGCCGTACGGTCGGGGCCTTCTTCCGCTCCCGGGTGGTGCGGCTGTATCCCGCCTACTGGGCGGCGCTGATCCTCGTCGGCGGCGTCTTCGCCCTGGCCCCGCAGGTCGATCACCCGCCGAGCGTCACCGACTTCGTCGTCAACCTGACGATGCTGCAGCAGCCGGCCGGCTCACCGAGGATCCTGGGCGTCTGCTGGACGCTGTGGGCCGAAGCCCGCTTCTATCTGCTGTTCGCCCTCTTCGTGGTGTGGAAGGGCACGAGCTACCGGCGCGTGGTGACGTTCTGCTGCGGCTGGACGATCGCCACCGTGATCGCCCAGGCCGCGCCGCACCCGCTGCTCGGCCAGATCGTCCAGCCCACCTTCGCCCCGTACTTCATCACGGGACTCGCGCTGTACCTGATCCACCGCTACGGCGGCGACCTGACGCTCTGGGGCATCATCGGCGTCAACTGGGCGCTGGGCAACGCCTTCGTCATCCGCGCGCTGGCCGACTCCAACGGCTTCCTGCCCCGCGAACCGCTCATCATCGCGGCCGTACTCACCTGTGGAATCGCCACCCTCGTCCTGGTGGCCACTGGCCGTCTGTCCTGGGCCCGCTGGCGCTGGCTGACGACCGCCGGGGCGCTGACGTACCCGTTCTACCTGATCCACGAGCACCTGGGATGGGCCTCGATCTACCTGCTCCACCAGCTGCTCGGCATCCCCCCGGCCTGGACCCTGCCGCTGACGGCTGCCTCGATGCTCGCCCTGGCCTGGGGAATTCACCGGGCGGTCGAACGCCCGCTGGGCGCATGGATGCGATCCACGATGGCCGCACAGGCGGCCCGCGGGGCCCTGCGGGGACGCTGAGCGCGTCGGGTCCGCAGCTCATGATTCTGGACGACCCGACGCTCCTCGCACTGGGATACGGAACCCAGGCCAGATCCACCGTTCTGGCCCAACGCGGCCGGCCAGGCCGCTTTCCGATACGTGGTGGAACCGAACGGACACCGAACACGTCATGCCCGTCGGGGGCCACGCCCGGGAAACCGCTCAGCTCAGGACGTCCGGTCGCGATCCCGCGCAGGATCTCGATCCCGATCCGAACAAGATCGAGTCATTCCCGGTGTGGATGCCCGCCCCCGCGGCCATACTTCTGGCCATGTGGCTGTACAGCCACGTAGCTGAAGTAGCTGTCCTCCGCCGCACCGGGCGACGGGCCATCGTCAGCGACCGAGGGGGAGGTCCCGTGTCACACCCGCCGGCGGGCACCGCGCCGCCACAGCCGCCGGCCCCGCCGTCGGCGCCCGCTCCGGCCTCCGCCCCCACAGCAACGTCCGCTTCGGCGGCCGCATCCGCGTCCGCGCACACCCCCGCGCGGAGGACCGCGTGGGCCGAGAGTGTCGACCGGCTCCGGGCCGGGGCGACGACCGAGCCCGGACGGCTGCGGATCATCGGAGCCGTACTGGCCGCGCTGGTCGTCACGTTCGGCGCGGTGACGGCCTGGCAGGTGTCGGACCGGGCGAGCGCGGCGGACGACGTGGTGAACCGTAGCCAGCGGCTCAGCGCCGACGCCGCCAGCATCTACCGCTCACTCGCGGACGCCGACACCACCGCCGCGGCCGGCTTCCTGGCGGGCGGCCAGTGGCCGCGCGGGGTGCGGGAGCGGTACGAGCGGGACATCGAGACCGCGTCCGCCCTGCTGGTGAAGGCCGCGGCCAACAGCGAAAGCTCGGCGTCCGCCGGCCGGCATGTGCGCACGCTCAACGAGCAGCTGCCCGTCTACACCGGCCTGATCGAGCAGGCGCGCGCCAACGGCCTCCAGGGCCTGCCGCTCGGCGGCGCCTATCTGCGCTACGCCAACGACTGTATGCGCAGTCGGCTTCTGCCCGCCGCCCGCGCGCTGTACGACGCCGAGACCGAGCGGCTCGGCTCCGACTACGACGACGCCAAGTCCTGGCCGTGGCTCGCGCTCGGCGCGGGCGGCCTCGCGCTCGGCGCCCTGGTCTGGGCGCAGCGCCGCGACTACCGCCGTACGAACCGGGTGTTCAACCCCGGCCTGCTCGGGGCCACCGCCGCTTCTGCGGTGGTGCTGCTCTGGCTGGCGACCGCGCACGCCGTGGCCTGGTCGGGCCTCAACACCTCGTACGAGGACGGGGCGAGGTCGCTGCGGGTACTCAACGAGGCGCGGATCACCTCGCTTCAGGCGCGCGGCGACGAGAGCCTCACGCTGGTCGCACGCGGCGCTGTCCTCAACGACGACGGCGAGGACTTCTACGAGACGGGCTACGGCTCCGCCATGGACGAACTGGCCGGGGACGACAACGGCGCCGGCCGCGGGACCCTCCTGGGGAACGCCGCCCTCCTCGCCGACGACCGCGAGGGAACTCATCCGGTCCGCACCGGCGTTGACGCTGTGCGGGACTGGCGGAAGCTCCACCGGGAGGCCCGCGCGACCGATGAGAACGGGGAGTACGAGGAGGCGCTGAAGAAGGTCATCGGCAGCGGCGGCGAGACCACGGGCAAGCAGTTCGACGAGGTCGACGCGAGCCTGGAGACGGCGCTGGCGCACGAGCAGCGGGAGTTCAGGCGCGCCGCGGACGACGGGCGGGGCGCGCTCGCCGGGCTTCCGGCAGGCGCCGCGGTCCTGGCCCTGCTGGGGGCGGTGGGCGGCGTGCTGGGCATAGGCCGCAGGCTGTCGGAGTACCGGTGAGGGGAGGCGTCGTGCGACACGGACCGGCAGGGCCCACAGAACCGGCGGGGCCGACGCGACCGGCGGGATCTGCGGGACCTGCGCGACCCGCAAGGGCGGCGCTGGGCAGACTGCGGGGCTGGGGAGGCGTCGCAGGGATGGCCCTGGCGTGCGCACTGGCCGCCACCCTGCTGCCGCTGGCACAGCACAAGGCGGAGCTGACCGTGAAACTGCCCGCCGGTCACCCGTACCGGCCGGGCGCGGCCCAGGCGCAGTCCGCCACCGACGAGAAGGACGAGAAGTGCGAGGACCCGGAGGCCGGCCTGCGCCCCTCGGGCGCCGACGGCCCCGCCGTCGGCAGAATCAAGAAGCGCGGCTATCTGATCGCCGGAGTCGACCAGAACAGCTACCGCTGGGGCTACCGGAACCCGGCGACCGGCAAGCTCGAGGGCTTCGACATCGACCTCGTCACGGCCATCGCCGAGGACATCCTGGGCGCCGACGCCAAGGTCGTCTACCGCGCCATCCCCACCGACCAGCGCATCCCGGCCCTGCAACAGCGCAAGGTGGACATCATCGCCCGGACGATGACCATCAACTGCGACCGCATCGAGCAGGTCGCCTTCTCCACCGCCTACTTCCAGGCCGGACAGCAGGTCCTCGTCCCCAAGGGCTCGTCCGTCACGGCCTTCAACGACACACTGCGCGGCAAGCGGGTCTGCACGGCGGCCGGTTCGACCGGCGAAGCGGAGCTGAAGAAGCGCTCGCGCGGCGCGAAGGTCACGACCGTGCCCAACCAACTCGACTGCCTGGTACGGCTGCAGCTCGGCGAGGTCGACGCGGTGATCACGGACAACGCGCTCGCGGCCGGGCAGGCGGCCCAGGACCCGTCCGTGACACTGGTGGGTGAGCCGTTCACGGAAGAGCCCTACGGCGTGGCGATGAACCTGGAGGATGAGGACCTGGTACGCCGGGTGAACAAAGTCCTGGAGGACTATCGCGAGAGCGGGGCGTGGATGACGGCGTACGAGCGCTGGCTCGCGGCGGACCTCAAGGGCATTACAGGACCACCGGCGCCGAAGTACCGCACCAACTGACCCCGCAGACCAGCAGACCAGCCCGGAAGCAGACCAGCCCGGAACAGGAACCGGACAGAACAGGAACCGGACAGAACAGGAGAGGTGATCGATGGGGGTCCCGGGACCCGTCCCCAGCTCCGCGGGGAAACCCCACGGTCCGGTCATGGACCGGGAGGAGGTGGACCGTGCGCTGGCCAGGCTCGGCGCCGAGCACGAGGCGATCGAGACCTCGCTGCTCGCGCTCCAGGACCACGCGGGGCGCAGACTTCTCGAGGGGGCCGATCTCACCGGCACCACCAAGCGCCGCTGGGCATCCACCGAACAGGTCATCTCCCTTCTGTGGACCCACTTCGAGGTGTACACCGAAGCCCTGCGGGAGGCGCGCGGGCTGCGCGCCAAGCGGCGCTGGCCGGGCCGCGAGGAGCTCGTCGAGCTGACCGAGCTGCTGCGCGGCCCCAGCGTCACGATCCCCGGCAGCGCCACCGCCGCGCCGGTGGGCCCCGCCGCCTCCGAGCTGCCCCCCACCCTCACAGGACCGGCCAGGCTCAGCGAGCAGTTGAGCCTGGAGGAGCTGGTCGAGCGGATGAACGCCTGGTACGCACAGGCCCTGGACGTGGTCGTGGCCGCGGACGCCATCTGGTCCGCGCTGCCCGCCCGGATAGACCTGCTCTCCGCCGAGCTGCAGCGCACCCGATCACTGGCGCACTCCGTCGGCGTACGCCCGGGTGAGCACCCGGCGGGCGACGACCTGGAGCGGATCACCGCCGGGCTCACGGCGCTGCGCGCCGAGGTGGTCTCCGACCCGCTGGCCTTCTGGAGCCCGGCGGCGTCGGGCAGTTCGGCGCCCGGCGGCGGCCGCCCCGACACCTCCCGCTACGACCGGGAGGCCCGCGCCCTGGAGGACGTACGGCGCGAGATCGAGGCGGTGCTCGCCGTCCGGCAGGACGCGGAGCGGCGGCTGCTGCACCTGCGGGATCTGCTGTCCAGGGCCGACCGTACGCTCACCGAGGCGCGCCAGGCCCGCGGCGAGGTGCTGGCGAAGATCGCCGCCTCCGAGGTGCCCGCGGTGAGCGGCCCGCCGACCGCGCTGCACGAGCAGCTGGCGACCGCGGCGGACTACCGCAGGCGCGCCCAGTGGCACCGGCTCTCACCGCTGCTCGACAGCCTGGAGGAGCGGGCCGAGGACGAGTTGATACGGGCCCGTGAATCGCTGACCGCGGTGACCGCGCCGCTGGCGGTACGGGCCGAACTGCGCGGCAGGCTCGACGCGTACAAGGCGAAGGTCGCCCGGCACGGCATGGCGGAGGACCCGCTGCTGATGGAGCGGTACGACCTGGCGCGCCGGATGCTGTGGAGCGCGCCGTGCGATCTGCGCGCCGCGGAGGCCGCGGTGCTGCGCTTCCAGCAGGCGGCGGCTGAGGTCCTGGTGCCGCGGCAGGCGGGAGCGCCCGGTGCGGAGGACCGGCGCGCGGAGGATGAGGGGGGCTCATGACGACGAGCACGGGCACGTGCCAGCGGCCGGGGTGCCCCGGGTCGTACGAGGACGTCGGCGGCGGGGAGCTGTACTGCGATACGTGCGGTCTCGCGCCTGTCGTGTCCGCCGACGGGATGGTGGGCTCCTCGCCCACCGGCGTCACGGGCGCGGGCGGGCCGCGCGGCAGCTCGTCCGGCCGGTCCAAGTCCGGCCCGTCGAACTCCGGCCCGTCGAACTCCGGCCCCTCGTCGGGCGCTTCGCCCCCCGGCGCTTCGTCATCCGGCAGTTCACGGTCGTCCCGCTCCTCCTCGTCCCGCCGCTCGGTGTCGGGGCGGCTGTCGGGCCGGGCCGGGTCCCGGTCCGTGTCGGTGCGCAGCTCCGGCTCCGCAGGCTCGGCGTCGGGCCGCAACAGGCTGGGAGCGGGGCTGGTCTCGGTGCCGGAGGTGCCACGCCCCGACCCCCGGACGGCGGTCCTGGACCACCCCGAGGTCCCGGAGCGGAAGCGATTCTGCAGCCGCGGCGACTGCGGAGCGCCGGTCGGCCGGGCGCGCGGCGGGCGGCCCGGCCGCACGGAGGGCTTCTGCACCAAGTGCGGGCACCCGTACTCGTTCGTCCCGAAGCTGCGCCCCGGCGACATCGTGCACGGGCAGTACGAGGTGGCGGGCTGCCTCGCGCACGGCGGCCTCGGCTGGATCTATCTCGCCGTGGACAGGGCGGTGTCCAACCGGTGGGTCGTACTGAAGGGCCTGCTGGACACCGGCGACGAGGACGCGCTCGCCGCGGCCGTCTCCGAGCGGCGCTTCCTCGCCGAGATCGAGCACTCCAACATCGTGCGGATCTACAACTTCGTCGAGCACCTCGACCAGCGCACGGGCAGCCTCGACGGCTACATCGTGATGGAGTACGTCGGCGGCAAGTCGCTCAAGGACATCGCCAACGAGCGGCGGGCGCCGGACGGCAGGCGCGATCCGCTCCCGGTGGAGCAGGCGTGCGCCTACGGCCTGGAGGCGCTCGAGGCGCTCGGCCACCTGCACAGCAGGAACCTGCTGTACTGCGACTTCAAGGTGGACAACGCCATCCAGCAGCAGGATCAGCTCAAGCTCATCGACATGGGCGCGGTCCGCAGGATGGACGACGACGAGAGCGCGATCTACGGCACGGTCGGCTACCAGGCGCCGGAGGTCGCGGACATCGGCCCGTCCGTCGCCTCCGACCTCTACACCGTGGCGCGCACCCTGGCCGTCCTGACCTTTGACTTCCAGGGCTACACCAACGTCTACGCGGACAGCCTGCCCGACCCCGACAACATCGAGGTCTTCCGCCGCTACGAGTCGTTCTACCGCTTGCTGGTGCGGGCGACGGATCCCGATCCAGGGCGGCGGTTCGCCTCGGCGGAGGAGATGTCGGAGCAGCTGACCGGCGTGCTGCGGGAGGTCGTCGCGCTCCAGACGGGGCGGCCGCGGCCTGCGCTGTCCACGCTCTTCGGACCGGAACTCCGCGTGACGGACACGGAGTTGTTCGCCGACGAGGACGCGGGCCCGGTCCAGAACCCTGGCCTGCCCGCGCCGCAGTCGCACTCCCCTGCGGCCGGTTGGGCGCAGGCGGGCGGGTACGGGCACGCGGCCGGGTACGCGCACGCGGCCGGAGGCGGTGGCAGTCGCCCCGGCCTCGCCCCGCTCGATCTGCGCGGGACCGCGCTGGCGCTGCCCGTGCCGCGCGTCGACGCCCGCGACCCGAACGCCGGATTCCTGGCCGGTCTGATGGCCTCCGCGCCCGGGGAGCTGCTGGCCGCCCTGCGCAGCGCGCCCGCCGACTCCGTGGAGCTGCGGCTGCGCGAGCTGCGCGCCCGCCTCGAGAGGGGCGAACTGGCCGCGGCCGCCGAGTCGTTGGCGCAGCTGGAGGCGTACCACCCGGACGACTGGCGCGTCGTCTGGTACCGCGGGGTCGCCTCGCTGGTGACCGGCGACCACGAGACAGCGGCCCTCTCGTTCGACGCCGTCTACGACGCGTTCCCCGGTGAGCCCGCCCCGAAGCTCGCGCTCGGGATCTGCGCCGAGGTGCTGGGCCAGCTGGACAACGCCGCCGAGTACTACCGCCTCGTCTGGACGGCCGACCCGAGCTATGTGAGCGCCGCCTTCGGGCTCGCCCGGGTACGGCTCGCGGCAGGCGACCGTACGGGCGCGGTGCAGGCCCTGGAGTCCGTACCGGAGGCGTCGATCCACTACACGGCGGCCCGCATCGCGGCCGTACGCGCCCGGCTCCGGCAGCGCGCCGCCCACGACCCGCTGCTCGACGACCTCACGGCCGCGGCCGGACAGGTCGAGCGGCTCCAGGACTTCGGCCTGGACGCGGTGCGGCGCGAGCGGCTGTCGGCGGAGGTGCTGGGCTGCGCGCTGGACTGGGTGGTCTCGGGCAGACACGGCGCCCCGGCGGCGGGCGCGTTGGCCGGTACGGGTGCCGTTGCCGGGGTCGGTACGGGTCCCGGGGCGGTGTCCGTCGCCGGGCCCGCGGCCGGTGCCGGTGTCGGTTCCGCGGCCGGGGCCGAGGGACAGCCCGTGCTGCTCGGCAGCCGCCTGGACGAGCGGGGCCTGCGCTTCGGCCTGGAGCGCTCGTACCGCGTTCTGGCGCGGCTCGCGCAGCGCGGCGAGGAGAGGATCGAACTGGTGGAGCGGGCCAACCGCTTCCGTCCCCGGACGTGGGTGTGAGTGATGTCGCAGATGCCCCAGGTGCCTCAGCTGTCCGCCTGCCCGCGCTGCGACGAGCCGCTGGAGTCGGGTGACAACTTCTGCGGCGCATGCGGAACCGACCTCTCGTCCGCGCCGCAGCCACCGGCCGACCGCCCGGCGGCCGCCCCGGCCCGCGCCGCCTCCGCTGCCCCGCCGCGGCCCGGCCACGCACCGACGGCCCCGGACGGCGCCGCCGGGCCGGCCGGTACGGAGAGCGGGAGTGCCTCCGCTCCGTCGTCGACGCAGCCGCTCGGCCAGGGCGAACGGGCGCTACCTCCCCCGGTGCCGGGCACCCGGCTCCCGGACGGCACCGCGGTTCCCCCACTGCCGGATCATCCACCGACAACGGAGGGTACGGCCCCCGCGGCAGGACCCCCACATGGCGCGGGCATCCCGTCCGCCGCCCAGGAAGCCCACGCACCCGAGGACTTGGCGAGCGCTGACTCGGCACCGACACCGCCTCCGCCTCGGGGCGCGGCAGCCGTGTCTCACGGCTCGGCCGCGGCCGCGGCCGCCCCCGCATCCGCGCCCGAGGACCGGGAGCCGGCGGATGCCGGAGGGGAGCCGTCGTCCGGCGGCCGGACCGCCGGCGCCGAGGACTACCCATTGGCGTCTCCCGCCGCGGAGAGCGGGCACGGCGGTGCGCCCGTCGATCCGCGGACCACCGATGCGTACGGACTCGCCGCGCCCCCGCGGACGGTGGACGACACCCCGGGCGGCGCGGCGGCCGATCCCGCTGCCGCGGAAGGGCGCGCGGGCGCGAGCACGGGCGAGACCTGCGTCGCCTGCCGGGCCGGAGTCGTCGACCACGACGGCTACTGCGGGCACTGCGGGCACGCTCAGCCCCGTAAGCGGGACCACATGGAGCAGGTGCTCGACAGCGTCGCGGCCGTCAGCGATCGCGGGCTGCGGCACCACCGCAACGAGGACGCGTTCGCCGTGTCCGCCACCGCGCTGCCCGACAGCTCGCCCGCCGTCGTCGCCGTCGTCTGCGACGGCGTGTCGTCGGCGACGCGGCCCGACGAGGCTTCGCAGGCGGCGTCCGACGCCGCGAGCGAGTCGCTCCTCGCCGCCCTCCCGTGCGGCACGCACCCGCAGCAGGCGATGCACGACGCGATCCTGGCCGCCGCCGAAGCCGTCAACTCCCTTGCGGCCGCGCCGAACCAGCCGCAGGAGCACGACCCGCACCGCCACCACGAGAACGCCCCCGCCTGCACCATCGTCTCGGCCATCGTCGCCTCCGGCATCCTCACGGTCGGCTGGATCGGCGACAGCCGGGCGTACTGGGTGCCGGACGACCGTACGGCCACGGCCGCGCGGCTGACCGAGGACGACTCCTGGGCCGCCCAGATGGTGGCCACGGGCCTGATGTCGGAGGCCGAGGCGTACGCGGACGAGCGCGCGCACGCGATCACCGGCTGGCTCGGCGCCGACGCGTACGAACTCGAGCCGCACACCGCGTCGTTCAAGCCGGACCGGCCGGGCGTGGTCGTGGTCTGCACCGACGGGCTGTGGAACTACGCGGAGGGCGCGGACGAGATGGCCCTGGCCGTACCGGCCGACGCCCGCGCCCGGCCGCTGCACAGCGCCAGGACACTGGTGGGTTACGCGCTGGACGGCGGGGGCCACGACAACGTAACAGTGGCCGTGGTGCCGTTCCCCTCCCCCGCCGCGGGGGCAGGATCGGCCTGAGCGACACCGCGATTCAGCTTCAGGCATCATGCGTGGGGGGCGTACCGGATGGCCAACTTCTCCAAGTCGAACGTGCCGCGGTTCTCGGCCGAGGTGTACCAGAACGTGTACCTCTCGGAGGGCGGCCGCGAGGTGAACGCCATCGTCACCGTCACCGCCACCGGCGGCGGCACGACCGGCGGGATGCCGCTGACCTCCCGGACGTACTCCCGGGACACCGGGCCCGGTGCCGCCGTCGTCATCATGGTCGACTGCTCCGGCTCCATGGACTACCCGCCCACCAAGATGCGCAACGCGCGCGACGCGACCGCCGCCGCGATCGACGCCCTGCGGGACGGCGTCGCGTTCGCGGTCGTCAGCGGCACCCACCGGGCGAGCGAGGTCTACCCGGGCGGCGGCCGTCTGGCGACCGCAGACGCGGACACGCGCGCCCAGGCCAGGCAGGCGCTGCGCAAGCTGAGCGCGGGCGGCGGCACGGCCATCGGCACATGGCTGCGGCTGGCCGACCGGCTGCTCGCCACCGCCGATGCGTCTTCGCCTCAGCAGGAGTTCATCCGCCACGGCATTCTGCTGACCGACGGGCGCAACGAGCACGAGTCGCCGGAGGACCTGCAGGCCGCGCTCGACGCCTGCGCGGGCCGGTTCACCTGCGACGCGCGCGGCGTGGGCACGGACTGGGAGGTCAAGGAGGTCACCGGGATCGCCTCCGCGCTGCTCGGCAGCGCCGACATCGTGGCCGATCCGGCCGCTCTCGCCGCGGACTTCACGCAGATGATGGAGACCGCGATGGGCAAGGAGGTCGCGGACGTGAGTCTGCGGCTGTGGACCCCGGTGGGCGCGCACATCGCGTTCGTGAAGCAGGTGGCGCCGACGGTCGAGGACCTGACCGGCAGGCGGACGGACGCCGGACCGCGCGCCGGGGACTATCCGACGGGCTCGTGGGGCGACGAGTCGCGCGACTATCACGTGTGCGTACGGGTGCCGGCGGCGGGCGTGGGCCAGGAGATGCTGGCCGCCCGGGTCTCGCTGATCGTGCCGGCGCCGGACGGCGGCCCGCCGGAGACCCTGGCGCAGGGGCTCGTACGGGCCGTGTGGACGGACGACATGGCCTCATCCACCTCCATCGACCCGCAGGTCGCGCACTATACGGGCCAGGCTGAACTGGCACAGGTCATCCAACAGGGGATCGATGCCCGCAAGTCGGGCGATCGGGACGGAGCGACCGCGAAGTTGGGCCGGGCCGTGCAGCTGGCGAACGCCTCGGGGAATGCCGAGACGGCGAAACTGCTTGCGAAGGTGGTGGACGTGGTCGACGCGGCGACAGGTACTGTGCGATTGAAGGCGAGGGTCGCGGAAGCCGACGAGATGACTCTCGAGACGCGGTCGACGAAGACGGTTCGCGTCATGAAGTAGTCCGGAAACAGTCCCTGAGCAGTCGCAACGCAAGAAAGACGGTCCGGAGGGGCCGAGGTGAGAGGGGGAAGCACCGACATGCCGACCTGCCCGAACGGACACCAGTCGGGTTCCGACGACTGGTGCGAGGTCTGCGGACACCACATGGCCGGTGCCGCGGCTCCCGCCGGTACCGTCCCGCCGCCACCCCCGCCCCCGCCGGTTCCGGGCGCGCCCGGGGGGCCGGGAGGACCCGGAGCGCCGGAGGGCGGCTACGGGTATCCGAACCCGAATCCGAACCAGCCCTCGCCGGGGGGTTACGGGTACCCGAACCCGAACCAGCCCGCGGCGCAAGGCGGTTATGGGTACCCGAACCCGAACCAGCCCCCGGCGCCGGGCGGTCCGTACGGCCCTGGCGCCGGACCGGGTCCTGGGCCCGGTCCCGCTGCTGGTCCCGGTTTCGACCCGAACGCCACCGCGCAGGCGGAGCTGTGCCCGCAGTGCCGTACGCCGCGCGAGGCGCAGGCGCCGTTCTGCGAGGAGTGCCGCTACAACTTCCTGACGCACTCGCCGACGTTCGCGCCGCCGGCCCCGCCGTCTCCCGGCATGCAGCCGCCGGGCCTGTTCCAGCCGCCGCAGCAGCAACCGCAGGCACCCCAGGCGCCGCAGCAGCCCCAGTCACCGGACGGCTTCGACTACCAGAGCTCGCGGCCATCCCAGGTCAACCGCCCGGCCGAGCCGCTGGCCCCGCAGCAACTACAGCAGCCGCTGCACGGTGTCCCGCCGCAGGGCCCGTACCCGCAGCAGGCCCCGGCGCCGTCCGGAGCCCCGGACTTCGGCGGTGGAGGCGGTGGCGGTGATGACTGGACGCTTCAGCCGCCCGCCCAGGCCCCAGCGCCGGGGCCCGGACCGGGCACCGGCCAGGTACCGGGCGCGCCGCAGGCCGCCCAGCCGGCCGGCTGGGTCGCGGTCGTGGCCCCGGACCGCCAGTACTTCATGGCGATGATGGGCCGCAGCGGCCCGGAGGCTGCCGGGCTCAACCTCCCGGCGTACTCGCCCGCGCAGCAACTCCCGCTCACCGGCAGCCAGGTCACCATCGGCCGCCGCCGGCACAGCACCGGCGAGTCCCCCGACATCGACCTGTCCCGCCCGCCGGAGGACCCGGGCGTCTCGCACCAGCACGCGGTGCTCGTCGCGCAGCCCGACGGGTCCTGGTCGGTGGTCGACCAGGACTCCACCAACGGCACCACGATCAACGGCGGGGAGGACCCGATCCAGCCCTTCGTCCCGGTACCGCTCCAGGAAGGCGACCGCGTCCACGTGGGCGCCTGGACCACGATCACGCTCCGCAGGGGCTGAGCCGGGACTGCGGCGGCCGGTTGTGGGCAATCGTTCCGCGGGGCGATGGGGGTGCCCCCATGCCGTTCAGGCTATGGGAAGGGTGGGCACACCCCGACCACCGGCCCGCGGTCGGCGACGATGCGCCAGCCCCCGCCGGGGATTCCGTTTCGTGCACAATTGTCCGGCAGGTCCGTCCCCATCCCGCCCCGCCCCGTAACCAGGGGCTGGGGCGGGTCAGGGGAACACGCCGCAGGCAGCGGCGCTTCAGGCGTCGCCGAGCAGCGGCCAGGCGTCCGGGCCCGACGGGTCGTCCAGCCATGCCCACTGGCGCGCGCCGCGGACCGTGACGCCGAAGCGGGCGTGCTCGGGGTGGCGTTCGCGCTGCCACAACTCGTACGCCTCCCGCGCCTTCAGCCTGCCCGCGGTCAGGCTGAGCAGGAAGTGGAACGGCTCGTGCCGCAGGACGTGTTGCGGGACCCCGCTGACGTCCGTACGACCTGTGTCCTGCGGCCGGTGCCGGGGTTCGGGCCCGTCGCGCAGCGGCACGAAGTACGCGGGCGTGTTCAGGAACCGGCCTTCCGCATGGCCGGGGTCGTCGACGAGCAGTGCGAGCAGGCCGGTCGCGAGCGGAGCCAGGACGAGCCCGCCCGGCCAGCACTGCTCGAGCCAGTCGCGCGGTACGGACGTCAGCGCGCAGGTCGCCAGGATGCGGTCGAAAGGAGCGCGCGACGGGCAGCCGCGCGCCCCGTCGCCCGTGACGACCGCGGGGTGGTATCCGGCCGCAGCGAGGTGGCCGCGGGCGGACTCGGTGATCTCCGGGTCGAGGTCCACGGTCGTGACCCGGTCCTCGCCCAGCCGGTGGGCGAGCAGCGCCGCGTTGTAGCCGGACCCCGCGCCGATCTCCAGGACCGTGTCCCCGTCGCGGACGTGCAGCGACTCCAGCATCCGAGCCATCAGCGAGGGCTGGCTGCTGGAGGAGATGAGCTCGCCGTCGCGGACGCGGATGGCCAGGGGCGTGTCGGCGTACGCGCCGGAGAGCCAGCGGGCCCGTACGCCCGGGTCGGGGTTGCCGGACGACAGCCGCTCGAAGCCGCCCCTGACCGGCACGTAGTAGTAGGGCACGAAAAGATGGCGCGGCACATCCTCGAACGCCGCCCGCCACGCGGGATCCGCGAGCCAGCCGTCGGCGGCGATCGTGCGCACGAGCGCCGCCCGCGCCACCGCGGCCGCCACCTCCGTCCCTGCGTCCGCCGCCTCCGTCATGCCTCCACTGTCCTGCGGGCGGCCGCGCGGCGCGACACCCGTGTCCGGGCGGGCTGAAGCAGGGGCAGGACCGAGGCCCCTGGTCCTAGGCCTGGTGTCTGAGACCATGGGTGGGTGACTGAGATTCCACGTGGCACGGTGCAGGAGCAGACCTTCTACGAGCAGGTCGGTGGGGAGCCGACTTTCCGCAAGCTGGTGCACCGCTTCTACGAGGGCGTCGCCGGGGATCCGGAGCTGCGGCCGATGTACCCGGAGGAGGACCTGGGGCCGGCCGAGGAGCGGCTCACCCTGTTCCTCATGCAGTACTGGGGCGGGCCGCGCACGTACAGCGACAACCGCGGGCACCCGCGGCTGCGGATGCGGCACGCGCCGTTCACGGTGAACCGGGCCGCGCACGATGCGTGGCTGCGCCACATGCGCACCGCGGTCGACGAGCTGGAGCTGGCGCCGGAGCACGAGGCGCAGCTGTGGAGCTACCTCGAGTATGCGGCCGCGTCCATGATCAACACCGCGGACTGAGGCCCCGGTCACTCTGCCGGCCTGCCTGACCTGCCAGGATGGGCGGGTGCCCGACCCAGCCGACCCAGCCGACCTCGTACCTGCCGGACCTGCCGCGCCTGCCGGACCTGCCGCCCCCGCCGTAGTCGGTCCGGCCTGTCCCGTGGCAGCCGAGCCCGAGGTGCTCGACCCCGCCGACGAGTCCTTCGCCCGCGATCCGTACCCGTACTACGCCGCGCTGCGCTCGCAGAGGCCCGTGGCGCGGGTCGCCCTCGCCAACGGCACGCACGCCTGGCTGGTCACCGGCTACGAGCAGACGCGGGCGGTGCTCGCCGACCCCCGGTTCTCGAACGTCCCGCCGCAGGCCGCGGGCCGCCCCAAGCCCGACTCCCCCGCACAGCGCGCCCGCGCCTGCCTCGCCCGCCACATGCTCAACTCCGACGCCCCGGACCACACCCGCCTCCGCCGGCTCACCTCCGCGGCCTTCTCACCGCGCCGGGTCGACGCGCTGCGGCCGCGCATCGAGGACCTCACGGACGGGCTCGTACGCGATCTCGCCGCGCGGCTGGACCGGGACGGCTCCGCGGACCTCGTCGACGCCTTCGCGTTCCCGCTGCCGGTGCTGGTGATCGGCGAGGTGCTGGGAGTGCCGGAGGCCGACCGCGACGCCCTGCGCGCGTGGACGTACCGGGTGGGGTCGCCTGCGGACGCCCTCGAGCAGGGTGCGGTCGACGAGGCGTGGACGCGGCTGTACGGCTACTTCACCGGGCTGATCGCCGAGAAGCGGCGGGCGCCGGGCGGGGACCTGTTCAGCGCGCTGGTGCACGACTCGTCGGAGGGCGGTCTCGACGACGGCGAACTGCTGGCCATGGCCTTCCTGCTGCTCTTCGCGGGTTACGAGACCACGATGAACCTGCTGGCCTCGGCGTCGCTGCTGCTGCTCACACATCCGCACGAGCTCGCGGCGGCGCGCCGGGAGGGTCCCGACCGGTGGGCGGCGGTCGTGGAGGAGGCGCTGCGGCACGCGAGTCCGCTGGAAGGCACGACCTGGCGGCGTACGACCGAGGCGGTGGACCTCGGCGCCGGCGCCCGCATCCCGGCGGGGGCCTCGGTCCTCGCGGTCCTCGCGTCCGCCAACCGCGACCCGTCCCGCTTCCCGGACCCGAACGCCTTCCGCCCGGACCGCTACGGGGCCGGGCCCGAACGCGCAGCGCCCCACGTCGCCTTCGGACACGGCCCGCACTTCTGCGTCGGGTCCCGCCTGGCCAGGCTGGAGGCGGCGACCGCCCTGCCTCGGCTCTTCGCCGCCTTCCCGGGCATGCGCCTTGCAGCGGAGCCGACACAACTCCCGTACCGCCCGGGCCTATTGGTCCGAGGCCCCCGCCGCCTACCGGTCACAGCCGCACCCTCCGACTGACCCACCCCGTGTGGGCAGTCGTTCCGCAGGGGCGATGGGGGTGCCCCCATGCCGTTCAGGCTATGGGGGAGGGTGGGCACAACCCGACCACCGGCATGCAGCCGCGTACGAGGCGGGAACCCCGACGGCGGGTTGCGCACCGTTGTCTCGGCGAAGAACTGCGGCTCAATGGCGCGGGAGCCGGGAACGTGGAGGCAAAGCCGGTCACGCAGGGGTGACGGCAAGTCCCGGCGCGAGAGCCGTACGGCGAACGGCGATCGAGCCGTAGGGCGTGCGCAGACGGAGCCAGCTGCCCGTCGAGAACAGCGCCAGCGTCTCCGTCTCCGGCGGCCTCTGCGCAAGAGCCGTCGGCGCACCATTGCCGCGCGGAACCGGTACGGCCGCCCCACCACGCCCCGCCCCGCGCCCCGCGGCCGCCGCCCCGGCCGGGAGCCGCCGCAGGAAGCCCAGCGACTGGGCGGCGTGGACGGCGCGCAGCGGAAGCTCGGTGGCGCCCAGAGTGCGGGACCAGATCTCGCGGCCGATGCGGTCGAGTTCGGCGCGGGTACGGCGGTCCTCGGGGAGGCCCTCGATCCGTGCGCGGAATTCGCCGACGGCCGCCGCGACCGCCGCCCGGACGTCATCGGGCTCCGGCAGCCCCTCGACCTGCCGCCAGCCACTGCGCGGCGGCAGAACCCCGGCCCACGGCGGCCCCGTGACCGGCTCGGGCACGGTCACCGGCTCGGGCACGGTCACCGCCGGCCCGCCGCCGGCCGACGTCCCCGCCGCTGTCGCCGCCGTGGCCGCGTCGATCGCGTCGGCGAGCTGACCGGCCGAGACGGTGGCGTCGAGTTCGTACGGCTCGGCCAGCCGGGCGGTGCGGATGGCGAGCACCTCGAAGGAGGCGGGGCGGCCGAAGACCGCGAGCACGCCTCCTCCGCCTCCGGCCTGCGGCGGGGGACCTCCCACGCCCGCCTGCAGGCGTACCGCCGCGCGGCGGTCGTAGTGCAGCAGCCGGGCGAGGAAGGCGGCGAGATCCGCCGCCTCCCTGGCGTCGGCCAGGCGCAGCGCCGTCATACGGCGACGGCCTCCTCCATGCAGTCGTCCATGTACTCCTTGAGGAAGGCGCGCTCCTCGGCGGTGATCCGCCGCGGCCGCCCCTCCTCAAGGTTGAACGGAACGACGACCGTTGAGGCGCGGACGTACAGCTCCTTCTCGTCCTTGACCTCGTACGCGACGGTCAGCGAGGCCGCGGCGATCTTCGTCACCCACACCTCGACGGTGACCGGCTCGTGCCGGTGGACCAGTGGCCGCAGATAGTCGATCTCGTGGCGGGCCACCACCGAGCCGCCGGTGAAGGACGAGCTGCCTTCCCCCGGCGCCAGGCGCCACATGAAGTCGATCCGCGCCTCCTCCAGGTACCGGACGAAGACCGCGTTGTTCACGTGACCGAACGCATCCATGTCCGACCAGCGCAGGGGGCAGGCGTAGACGTGACGGGCCACGCGCTCAGCCCCGGGTCAGCTTCTTGTACGTGGCGCGGTGCGGGCGCGCCGCGTCCGGGCCGAGGCGCTCGATCTTGTTCTTCTCGTACGACTCGAAGTTGCCCTCGAACCAGAACCACTTGGAGTCGCCCTCGTAGGCGAGGATGTGGGTCGCGATGCGGTCGAGGAACCAGCGGTCGTGGGAGACGACCACGGCGCAGCCGGGGAACTCCAGCAGCGCGTTCTCGAGCGACGAGAGCGTCTCGACGTCGAGGTCGTTGGTCGGCTCGTCGAGGAGCAGCAGGTTGCCGCCCTGCTTGAGGGTGAGCGCCAGGTTGAGACGGTTGCGCTCACCGCCGGAGAGGACGCCGGCCGGCTTCTGCTGGTCCGGGCCCTTGAAGCCGAACGCGGAGACGTACGCCCGCGAAGGCATCTCGACCTGGCCGACGTTGATGTAGTCCAGCTCGTCGGAGACGACGGCCCACAGCGTCTTCTTCGGGTCGATGTTGGCGCGGGTCTGGTCGACGTAGGAGATCTTGACGGTGTCGCCGACCTTGATCGTGCCGGCGTCCGGCTGCTCCATGCCCTGGATCATCTTGAACAAGGTGGTCTTGCCGGCGCCGTTGGGGCCGATGATGCCGACGATGCCGTTGCGCGGCAGGGTGAAGGAGAGGTCGTCGATGAGGACCTTCTCGCCGAACGCCTTGGAGAGGTTCTCGACCTCGACCACGACGTTGCCCAGGCGCGGGCCCGGCGGGATCTGGATCTCCTCGAAGTCCAGCTTCCGGGTCTTCTCGGCCTCCGCCGCCATCTCCTCGTAACGGGTCAGGCGCGCCTTGGACTTGGCCTGGCGGCCCTTGGCGTTGGAGCGGACCCACTCCAGCTCTTCCTTCAGGCGCCTGGCCCGCTTGGCGTCCTTCTGGCCCTCGACCTTGAGGCGCGAGGCCTTCTTGTCGAGGTACGTGGAGTAGTTGCCCTCGTACGGGTGGGCGCGGCCGCGGTCGAGCTCGAGGATCCACTGGGCCACGTTGTCGAGGAAGTAGCGGTCGTGGGTGACGGCGACGACGGTGCCCGGGTACTTCGCGAGGTGCTGCTCCAGCCACTGGACGGACTCGGCGTCCAGGTGGTTGGTCGGCTCGTCGAGGAGCAGCAGGTCGGGGGCTTCGAGCAGCAGCTTGCACAGCGCGACGCGGCGCTTCTCACCACCGGAGAGGTTGGTGACGGGCCAGTCGCCGGGCGGGCAGCCGAGGGCGTCCATGGCCTGCTCGAGCTGGGTGTCGAGGTCCCAGGCGTTCGCGTGGTCCAGCTCCTCCTGGAGCTTGCCCATCTCGTCGAGCAGCGCGTCGGAGTAGTCGGTCGCCATCTGCTCGGCGATCTCGTTGAACCGCTTGACCTTGCCGATGGTGTCGGCGACGCCGTCCTGGACGTTCTCCAGCACGGTCTTGGACTCGTCGAGCGGGGGCTCCTGAAGGAGCATGCCGACGCTGTAGCCGGGCGTGAGGAACGCGTCGCCGTTGGACGGCTGCTCGAGCCCGGCCATGATCTTGAGGACCGTCGACTTCCCGGCGCCGTTCGGTCCGACCACGCCGATCTTCGCGCCGGGCAGGAAGCTCAGCGTGACGTCGTCGAGGATCACCTTGTCGCCGTGCGCCTTGCGCGCCTTGCGCATGGTGTAGATGAACTCAGCCAAGAGAAACCGTCCGGCAATCGATGAGTGGGCAGATACACCCCATCTTGCCGTACGTCCAGCGCGCGATGAAAACGAGTACCTCGGGGACGGTGCGCGGGGCCCTGACCTGGACCACCGCCGAGCCGCCTCCCTGGTCACCTGTCGTTGTTGGTCACCCGCGGCCGACCTCGCACGGCCCAGAGACGGTCCGGGGCCGCATGCCTGCCGACTATCGCCCCTGCTGGCTCCGCGGACGAAGCCCCGCAGGGCGCACGGCAGCGCGAGTGAACGCTCACGACTGTCTGCGCGCGCCCGGAATCGGTGAGGGTGCCCGCGCCGAGCATCCTCCGGCTCAATGCAGCACCTTCTCCTTGGCCCGCTGGAACTCGTCCTCGGAGAGCTCGCCCTTGTCCTTGAGGGCGGAGAGCTTGGCCAGCTCGTCCGCACCCGTGCCACCGCTGCTGACGGTCTGCCGGATGTAGGCGTCGAGCGCCTGCTGTCGCTCCTGCACCTCCTGCCTCTCGCGCTCGCCCATTCTGCGGCCACGCGCGATCACGTAGACGAGGACGCCGAGGAACGGCAGGAACAGGACGAAGAGAAGCCAGCCTGCCTTACCCCACCCTCCCATCTCACGGTCGCGGAAGATGTCGGTGATAACGCGGAACAGCACCACCAGCCACAGGATCCACAGGAAGATCCACATAACGGTCCAGAAAGCACCTAGGACTGGGTAGTCGTATGCCAGTTGCACTTGGTCGGCCATCGTTCTTCTCGCCGCCTTACAAGCTTGTCCCTGTCGTTTTCCACCGTACGTCCGTCGATCTCACCCGCAGCAGGTGAAACAGAGAACTGGGCGGGAAGCCACAATTGCGGAGCCGATGATGCCATGGTGAAGGCATGGATCCTCGGCCACGAGCTGGGGATATCGCAGCCGCCATCGAGGAGGAACACGCTGCCTCCTCGCCTCGCCGCGTCAGGGTCGAGGGAGAGAGTTTCCGACTCCCCGGGTGATTCAGCGGCGTCGTCGCAGAGTAAATGCCCAGGCGAGCATGCCGAGACCCCAGGCAATCAGAAGGGCGCCCCAGAGTGGCATGGTCACCTCTGGAATGAGAAGGCGGATGTTGACGCTGGCGCGGTTCTCGAAGATGAAGATCAAGGCGATTGCGGTGATCAGAGCGAACGGGGCGAGGCGGCGGACACCTGGACGGGAGAAGAATGACGTGCGCGGCCGCCGGTCTGTACTGGTCCGAGCCATGGGATGCCTCTCAATCACGCTTCCCCCTCCATCCAGCGTCCCTCCGTCACCGGGTGGCTCGCTACCGAAGGCACCGCGCGTCAGTCCGTATGCGCCATGGCTGACGAAGTCGGCGAGCTGCGAATCTGTCGGGCTTACGCCTACGCAGGTTCGGACCTGCAACCGCCATCGTGAAGACAACGGCCCCTGACCAGCAAGAACGGTCAGTGGCCGTTGTCGTTTCGCCGTGACGGGGTGGCCCCGTGGTGACCCGCGCTTCCGCGCCTCATCGGGCCTGCAGCGGGCACGCGCGGCTGAGCGATCACCGTAGGTCGGTGGAGAGAGTTCGAGGTCTGGCCCTTGGGGCGAGAGATCATGGCCCCTTACGCTGACCACGAATCGAGCTGGCTCCTCGCCTGCCAATATCCTCGTTGAGCAGTACCGTGATCCCGCCTTGGACGCGCTTGCTCCGTACCTCTCCAACGTCCTGGAGGCCCCGGCCGGACGCGGCTTGGGCATCGGCCCGGCGGCGGACGGGTGGAGGCCGGGACCGTTACGGGACGTAGGCCGGGCCCCAGCGACCCGCTAGGGGCGGGAGGCCGGGAACCCCATACGAGCACGGAGGCCGGAACCACGGCGACCCGCTTTGGGCGGGAGGTCAGGACGCCCGGCACGCACTGGAGGCCGGGACCTTCTGGGTCCCGGCCTCCGCGCTCGCACGGCTACGGGTGAGCGATCACTCGCCCGCCGCCGTGGACTTCCGCTTGCGGAGGAAGAAGACCGTGCCGCCGCCGGCCACGAGGAGGGCGATGGCGATGCCCGCGATCACCGGGGTGGCGCTGCTGCTGCCGGTCTCGGCGAGGTCGTCCCCGCCGCCGGTGGAACCCTCGGAGGAGCCGCCGGCCGTGGCCGGGCTCGGCTCGGAGGAGGGCTGGTCACCGGGGGTCTCGGCGGTCTTGCAGTCCAGGACGCCGGAGAAGTTTTTCTCGAACCCGTTCGGACCGTTGATCGTGAAGTCGTAGGCCTGGTCCTCCTTCACCGGGACGGTGACGGTCTCGGACTTGCCCGCCTCGATGGTGTGCTTGATCCCGTCCAGCTCGAAGGTGAACGGCTCGTCCCCCTGGTTGGAGGCCGTGACGTCCACACCGCCCTTGGCGCAGTTCTTCTCCGCGGACAGCGCCGGGATCGGCCCCTTCTTCGCCCAGTTCGCGGTCGCGGTGGCGGAGACGGTGCTCTCGCTGGAGCCGGCGAGGATCTGGGTCTGGCTCTTGGTGTCGCTGGCGAAGGCCCGGCCGACCGGAACGGTGGTGGTGGCCTGGGCGGTCAGCGAGGTCGAGCCGTCGGGGGTGCCGGCCGGCACGTCGAAGAACAGCTGCCCGCCGTTGGCGACGCTGGTGACGACCTTGCCCGCCTTGTCGACGACCTTGACGCCGGTCGCCTCGGACACCGGATCGGGGCTGACCGTCACGCTGGCGGCGTCGGTGTGGACCGTGATCGGGCCGAGCCGGTCACCGGCCTTGCCGGACACCGCCGGCGGGTCGAGCGTCAGCGACGCCTTCGGCTCCTCGAGGTCCTGGGCGCTCTTCTGGAGGTAGTCGGCGAGCTTCTCCGCCGCGGGGTCGACCGCCTCGACCTCCGCCTGGTCGGAGAACCGCCAGATCGCGACCTGGGTGCCGGCGGCCGCGGTCTTCTCGGTCAGCGTGCCGGAGTCGGCGGCGGCAGCGAGCTTGCTGAGGTCGTTCACCTGCGGGTACGAGTTCTGCAGGATCCAACGGATCTTGCCCGCGTCGGCGTTGTTGTGCAGCGACGTGGCACTCCAGGGCTTCTCCTGGTACTGCGCCTTGCTCTGCGTCGGGTTGTGGATGTCGATGCAGTACGTCTGGAGCGTGCCGCCGCCGTCGACGGTCATCTCGAAGAGCCCGGCACCGACCTTCTGCTTGCCGCCGTCGTGGTTGATGACCGCCTGGTCGAAAATCTTCAGGCCATCAAGGGTGGCGGTCGCACCACCCGAGCTCGGGGCGGCGTCGTCGGCGGCGGCCGGACCCGCGGTGGCCATCACGCCAGCGGCGACCAGGCCGGAGGCCAGCACCGCGGCGGCGAGGCGGGCAGAGCCACGCCTGCGTACAGAAATCATGGATTCCCCTCCGGGCGAGGCGACGTGGGGGGATGCGCCCCGCTTGCAAACTCAAGAGCCCCCGTGAGTACGGTCGGATCCTAGGGATAAAGCGCAACAGCGTCCCCACCAATCACACGCGACAACCGATCCGAATCGGAATCGTTATCGCCAAGACCCCTGCTGACCTGGGATCATCGACAAATCCGCACGCTAAAACCGGCTGATTCGGCGTCAGTTCGGCAACCCGCCCATTGCGGGTCGCAGTGGATCACAGGCCGCGAAGCGGACGGCCGGTCTGTGCGGCAGCCACGCAGGCGCCAGCACCAGTCCAGTGCTCCCAGCCACTTGCCATCAGTCCTCAGCCATCAACCACGCGCAACTAGCCACCTATTGGTGCCGTCAGCGCCGGGTTCGCCACCGAGACCCGGCGGAACACCGTGGTACCGCACGCCAGATCGTGTCCCACCGCCGTCGCGTCGATATCAGCCGACAGCCGCGGCCGACCGTCGTGCTCCTCCTCCCGCACTCGCAACCACCCCTGGACGACGAGAGGTTCACCCACCGTCACGGACGTGGCGATGTTCGCGGCCAGCGCGTGCGAGGCCCACACCATGTAGTAGCTGGTGTGCCCAGCGGTCCAGCCCTGCCGCCACCGGTCCCAGCGGCGGGCGGTCGCCGCCAGTCTGAACCGCACCCTCGGAACGCCTTCGCCCGTCTCCCACAAGTCCACCTGCGTCGCCGCGTTGCCCACCACCGTCACGGCCGTCTCGCTCATGTCCGCCCCCATGCCCGACCCGATGCCCGATCCCAGGTCCGATCCCGTCTCGAATCCCATGTCCGCCCCCCGGCGCTCGTTCGTCCCACGCACCATGCTGCACGCGATCGCGGACACTCGCCGATGCCTGTGGATGGACGGCCGGTTGTGGACAACTCCGTCACCGTGATGGGTGACTTGCCCGACGGCACGGCTCCCGCGAGGACTCCCGCTACACCGGCTACAGGAGCGTCGCGTGTGTGGGACCACCCGCCGCGACCAGGTACTGGTCCCGCAATTCCCGGTAGCGCAGCAGCTCCGCTGCCACCGGCTCCAGCACGCGCGCCCGCCCGCACGACGCCGCCGCATCCCGCAGCCGCCGCTCCGCCTCGTGCCCGTACCGCCGGGCCGGCCCCCGAGCAGCCAGCCGGCAGACCCACGCCACTGCGGGCCCGCCCGTCACGCCGATCGCCATCAGCAGGGCGGGCAGCATCCAGCCGTCACCGGGGCCGCTCGCCACGGACGCCACCAGCCAGAGTCCGCCCACGACTTGGAGCACCAGCAGCAGGCCCTGCAGCACCGATGCGACCGACCACCAGCCGGGCCCCGACGGCCGCGCCGTACCGGCCGCCTGGACGGTGGCCGCCTGGTCCAGCGCGTCGGGCAGCCGCTCCGCGCCGCGGACCGCGGCCTCGCGCACCGCCTGGGACCAGGCCACCGGCAGCCCTGCCGACGCCTCGTCGGCCAGCGTCCGTACGGCCTGCTCCACCATCGCGCGGGCGGTGCGCGGCGCCTGCTGCACCGCCTCGGCCCCGATCGCCGCCTCCACGCCCACAGCGCCCCCCGTGCCCACGCCCACGCGCGCCCCCATGCCCGCTACGGCCTCCCCGGCAGCCGAAGCCGAGCCCGGAGCCGGAGCCGGAATCGACGCTGAACCCGAACCCGAACCCGATGCCAACGCAGGCGCAGACGCAGACACAGACGTAGACCCAGACGCCGGGATCGCGCCCGAGAGCGGATCTTTGGCCCGGTCACGAGCCCGCCCCCGGGCCCGCGCAGACGAGCGCTTCACCTCGTACCACCGGCGCAGCCGCGCCGAGGGCGCGCCGCAGGCCAGCTCCGCGTACCGCAGCCACTCGCGCTCCGCCGCCTGCCCAGCGGCCACCGCGCCCACCGCGTCCGCCAGCCGGTCCTCGAAGTCCGCGCGCGCCTGTTCGGTGAGCCCCGGCCGCCCGTCGGCCAGGTAGACCGGGCGCAGCCGCTCGGCGGCGCCGTCGACGTCCGCGACCAGCCTGCGCTCGGCGGCCGTGCCCTCCGATACCAACTGGCCGATTCTGCAGCGGAGTTCGCCGACTCCCTCGCCGGTCAGGGCGGAGACGGGCAGGACGGCCGCCCCGGGCTCGCCGTGCTCGCCGAGCGCGAGCCCGTCCTCGTCCAGCAGCCGCCGCAGGTCGTCGAGCACCTGGTCGGTGGCGTCCCCGGGCAGCCGGTCGATCTGGTTGAGGACGACGAAGGTGACCTCGGAGTACCCGGCGAGCGGCCGCAGATAGCGTTCGTGCAGCACCGCGTCCGCGTACTTCTCCGGGTCGACGACCCACACCACCGCGTCGACGAGTCCCAGGAGCCGGTCGACCTGCTCCCGCCGCCCGCTCACGGCCGAGTCGTGGTCGGGCAGGTCGATCAGAACGAGTCCGCGCAGCGCCGAGTCGTGCACCCGCTGCGGGCGGCGGCGCAGCCGGGGCGGGATACCGAGGCGGTCCAGCAGCCCGTCCGCGCCTTCGGACCAGGTGCAGGACATGGCCGCCGAGGTGGTCGGCCGGCGAACGCCCGCCTCCGAAAGGGGCGCTCCGGCAAGGGCGTTGAAGAGGGTCGACTTACCGCTACCGGATGCCCCGGCGATGGCGACGACGGTGTGGTCGAGGGAGAGCCGGTGCCGGGCGGCCGCCTCCTCCAGGACGCGGGAGGGCTCGGCGAGCGCCCGCGCGTCGAGGCGGGCGCGCGAGAGCCCGACGAGCTCGCGCAGTGCCTCGAGCCGCTGGCGCAGCGCACGGCTGAAGCCGACGCGCTGGGCGGGATGCCGGTGATGCGAGGGATACGGAGGATGCGGGGCGCCGGGCGTGCCATGCGCGAGTGCAGAGCGGCCTGTGCCGGGGTGCGGCTCTGCCCTCGGGCCTCCGGGCGAGGTGTTGTCGCTCTCCCACAGAGAGGTGCCGGATTCGGTCCGCCGGGCCGCCCGGTAGTACGCGGTGTCCGCCGCGTCCCGTGCCCGTCTGGCGATGAGGCCGTCGTCCCACGGTCCCGTCTGCTCGGCCTCGGGGTCGGGACCGGGGCCCCCTTCGGTGCCAGGGCCGGGGCCGGGGCCCGGGCCGGGGCCGCCTTCGGGGCCGGGACCGGCGAGTGGCGCACTGCCCTCCGCGTACCCCTCCACCACCCGCGGCTCCGTACCCCGCGCAGGGGCGTAGTCGGGCGCGGGCGCGTACCCCGCGTATGGGTAGTCGGGCGCGGGCGCGTGAAGGGGTGCGTGACTGCCGCCCCTATAGGCGGCGGAGTCCTGATACGCCGCCGAGCCCTGATATGCGGCCGCGTCAGCACCCCCATGCCCGTACGTGGCCCCAGGCCCGTACCAAGACTCACGCCCGTACGCAGGCTGCTCGCCCCCAGCCCCGTACGCGGCCCCGGCCCCCTCCAGCGGCGGAAGTCCGGCCCACTGCGCGGGCGGTGGCTCCACGGCTCCGCCCGCCGGGTACGGGTATGGGTAGGGATAGGGGTACGGGTACGGGTCGACGGCCTCGCGGTCAGGTCCAGCTCCAGTTCCAGGGCCGGGGCCCTGGCCGGAGCCGTCCCCTGGGCGGTCCGACGGACGCCGGGGGTCGCCTGGGCGGTCGGCGGCGGAGGTCACCGCGTCACCTCTCCTTCTGCAGTACGGACAGCGCGGCGATCAGTGCGGCCTGCTGCTCGGGGGTGACGTCCAGGGCGTCCAGCGGGGCCAGGCGGCGGTCGCGTTCGCCTCTCAGGAGTCCGTCCAGGCACTCGGCGAGCAGCTGCCCACCCCGGTCCCGGAGCCGTACGGCGCATTGTGCGCCGAGTGTTTCGGCGAGGGTCTCCCCCGCCGCACGGCCCCGGTCCGCGCCCAGCAGCACCGCTGCCAGGAGGACGGCGGTCCGGTCGGGGTCCGCGTTCGCTGGGCGTTCCAGGGCGCGGACCTCCTCGTCGGCCAGTTCCTCGAGACAGCGCCGCCAGCGCCGTACCGCGACCCCGATCCGGGCGGCGGCGCCCTCCGCGGGCGCGCTGCCCGGCTCGTACGCCCCCGCGCCTGCCCGGTCCGCGCGCCATGCCCGCTCGGTGCGCTCGTCGGCATCGGCGATCGCGCAGCACATCAGGGCGGTCAGGCTGTCGGCGAGGGCGTCGAGGAACTCGGCGGCGCCGCTGTCCTGGGGGTAGCCGCGCCAGCGGGTGAGGGCGTTGCCCGCGAGGACCCCGCCCCCGACGATGTCCCGGCGGACCCGATCGGCCGCCTGCGCGTACGCCTCCTCGACGCAGTGCGCCAGCCGCAACGCGGCCGCGTGCTGGGCGGCGGCCGCTCCGGCGAGCCCGGGCAGCCGGGCGTTCAGCGAGGCGAGCACGCCGCGCGCGGTGCGGGCCACGGCGGCGGCGCGGGCGCCCGGGTCCTGGGCGTGCCGGACGAGCCACTCCCAGAGGCCGGCCACGGCGCTGGCGGGCAGGAGCCCGCTGCCCGCACCCGTGGACTCGGGCAGCTCGGGGATGGTGAACCGGGGTACGTCCCCGAGCCCGGCCTTGTCGAGCAGCGCGCCGTACTGCCGGGAGACGTCGGTGACGACCTGGTGCGGTACGCGGTCGAGGACAGTGACGAGCGTGGCGTCGTACTCCTTGGCCGTGCGCAGCAGGTGCCAGGGCACAGCGTCGGCATACCGGGTCGCGGTGGTGACCATGACCCAGATGTCGGCGGCGCAGATGAGCTCGGCGGCGAGCTCGCGATTGCGGGAGACGAGGGAATCGATGTCCGGGGCGTCGAGGAGGGCGAGGCCGGGCGGGACGGTGTCGACGGTCTCGATCCGCAGCGCGGGCGGGCCGCCGTCGGACGCGGCGCCCGGCTCTTCGCCGTACCTCTCGTCGTCGTACGTCTCATACGGGCCGTAGGTGCCGGAGCCGTTGCCGGCGGCACCGCCCGCGAGGCCTTTCCCGTCCTTCATGGCGCCGGGTCCGGGGTGGCGCCCGGGCACGGTCGGCGTCCACACGCGCGTGAAGCCGGGCAGCACCCGCTGCCCGGCGAACCAGTGGTGGTCGTCCGGGTGGCAGACGAGCACCGGCGTACGGGTGGTGGGGCGCAGCACCCCGGCCGCGCTGACCTGGCGGCCCGCGAGCGAGTTGACGAGCGTGGACTTCCCGGCGCCGGTGGATCCGCCGATGACGGCGACGAGCGGGGCGTCGGGGGCGTGCAGCCGGGGAATCAGGTAGTCGTCGAGCTGAGCGAGGAGTTCAGCGCGGTCACGCCGGGCCCGAGCCGCGCCCGGCAGCGCGAGCGGAAAGCGTGCGGCGGCGACACGGTCGCGCAGTGCGGACAGTGCTTCGAGCATCTGAGGCCGTACGTCCATGATCGCCACATGCGAAGAATGCCCAATTTTGGCGCCTTTTTGAAGCGTATGCTGACCCCTGCGCGCCGACCGGAGCAACGCGGTACGCGTGTGACGCCCGGGGCTCAGGCATAACGAGTGCACAACACCGCATGGCGGGGGCGCGGAAAACGGTGCAGGATTCGTACCTGCCTGCGATTATCGGACCGCTTCACCGAACCTCCACAACGTGTCACAGAGGTGAAGCAACCGGGATGAGGCATGCGGAGCCCTATCCTTGTCCAGGCCAATCCAGCCACACCCGGCCCCCGTAGCTCAGTGGATAGAGCAGGCGCCTTCTAAGCGCTTGGCCGCAGGTTCGAGTCCTGCCGGGGGCGCCGACCCGGGCATTGCGCGAACTTTCGGCCTTTGTCGAGGGTTCGCGCTGGGCCCGGTAACCCGAACGCCGGCACGATCCGGTGCCGGCTTTCCCCGGCGGCGTCGTGGGCATCCTATGGACTGCCATCCCCCCAACGGCCGCCTTCCTGCCTCACCGGCTTGATGGCACTGGCCCTTGTCAAGCTGCTGACCGCGAATCGCCGACAGGTGCGGGACGCATGGCTCCTTGCATCGATCGACTCACCGTGCAGGTTGTCACCGGTAGGTGGTGACCAGCATCAGCCAGCCCTGGTGCGGGCTCGCGTAGGGCCTTCCCTGGAGGATCGAGGTTCCGTCGGGGCCGACCTCCAGTGCCCGCCCGCTGGCGGAGTTGACGACACGTACGTGCCTCATCGAGGTATCTGCGCCGTGCCGGTTGCCGAACTGGAAGAAGTGGAAGTGCTGCCAACCGTCGTGCGCCCGGCACACCTGCAGTGACGGCGCGGGGGCGGGCGCGTGTGACGAGGACGGCGGAGTGAAGGTCAGGCAGGCGTTCGTGGCCCGGTTCCGCAGCCGGTGGGGTCCGGTCCCGTCCTGGTCGGCGGACCATGACTGGGTCGGCCACGAACCGCACTCCGCTGCCTCGGGCCGCACCTGCTCCCGGATCTTGATCGCCGTCAGACACTTCCCTCCCGCCCCGTCGCTGAGCAGGGACAGGCCTGCGCCCGGGGCGCCTGACGTGCCCGTCCGGCCACTCCTGCGCGTGGGCTCGGCCGGGGCCCCGGCGGACGGCCGGTCGTCGGTCCCGGCTCGGCCGTCCTGCCGGGTCAGCCCGGCCGCGCAGCCGGTCAGAGCCGTACCGGCCAGGACCGTGGCCAGTACTCCGAGTGGGCGAGGGCGGCGGCTGCGCGGCGGGATCGCAGCGGACGGCCGTTGCGGCTTCTCGGCGCCTCGCCGGGAGATGAGGAACACGGTTGCTCTCCTACCCTCGTGGTGGGGTGGTGCGGGGTACCAGCCTGTGCAGGAACCGGGTCCGGAACGGATCGGCCGCCCACTGGCCCGCGCCGAACCACAGCACCTCGGTGCACGGCGCGAGCGACGGTGAGCAGCGGGCGGTCAGGAACACCTCGTGCACGCCTCTGGTCGCGGGGATCGGGACGGTCACCTCGCCCAGTGAGCCGTCGGCGGGTGCCGCCAGCATCGCGACCGGACGTGCGGCGAGCGAGTCCAGTCGCACTTCCAGCACACCGTGCCGGCCGGCGGGGGCCACGATCCCGGCGCTGAAAAATCGGGTCGCCGCGGTGTCGGTGAAGTCCACCCGGTCGTAGCGCAACCAGGAGAAGGGGCCGAGCGCACGGGCCCGCGGGTGCTCGCCGCTGCCGGGGGCGGTGTGGACCTGCACCGCGTAGGTGTCGGCAGGCACCGGCGGAGCGCTCGGCGCGGCCGGATCCGCCTGCAGTGTGCACACCAGGGCGACCAGCACGGCGGCGAGCCCTGTCGCGCCGAGCGCACCGGACCGCACCGCTGGCGGGTACCGTCGGCCGGACGCCCCGGGCCCGTGCCAGGGGGGCCCGCCGTCCCTGTCGGCAGGCACCGCCTCGGGAGCGGGCCCAGGAAGGGATCCGGGTACGGAATCGGGGTCGAGATCGGGTTCGGGTTGTGAAGCGGGTTCGGGCACAGGACCTTTGATGTGCGAGCCGAGCAGTATCCGTTCGAGGAATCGCGGTTCGTGCTGCGGTGTCGCGGTGGACGCCTTGGTCGCCCGATAAGCGTCTCCCGGCCACCACCCCAGCAGCAGGGGCGGCAGCATCCGCTGCAGCCGGGTGGTCAGCTCCTTCACGTCCGTGTAGACGGCCAGGCAGGCGGAGCAGGTCTGCAGATGCGGTGCGATCCCCCGCAGCACCGGCAGTCCGTCCGGCCGCGCCGCGGCCACCAGTTGATCGGCGGTCTTGCGGCAGTCCTCGCCGACGCGTAGGGAGTAGGAGTAAGTGTCGACGACGGCCTCGCGCAGCGTGTCCATGGCCTGCTCGGTCATCGGGGCGAGCCGGTCCGGGCTCAGCCCGGTGACCCGGACCACGAGCGCGGGTTCGTCTCGCTCCACGACAGCGTGCCACAGCAGGCACTGCGCGGATTCCGGGAGGCTGGTGAACGGGATCATGAGGGACCGGCTGTCGTGCAACGGCCACTGGCAGCCACGGGCCACCCAACTGCGGAACCTCGGAGTGAGGGACATCCCGGGCTCCTGGGCCGACTGCGACTGCTGCACGGCCGCGGAGCGAACGGCGACCAGCAGTCGTAATCGCAGGCAGCCCCGGTGACGCCGGTCCGACACCGTGCCGGCCCCGAGCACGGTCGCCCGGAGCACCTCGGTATAGGCCTGGCGGGCGAGCCGGTGCGCGTCGGCGGGACAGTTGGCGCAGTGGGCGGCATAGCCGAACACGGCGGGATAGTGACGGCGGTAGAGCGTCCGCAACGCCGTGATCCACCGCTCGCGTACCAGGTTGAGCAGTTCGGCGTCGGAGTGGGACTCCAGGCGATCGTCGGAACGGGGACCGCGGCGTGGCCGCATGGTGAGTCTCCTGGGGCGGTAGGACAGCGGTAGGACAGAGGAAGGCGCCGGTGGCCGCGCTCGCTTACCGGCCTCGCGGTGTCCGGGGCGGCGTTCGGTGTACCGGAGTGGGCGCGACCCGCTCCGGGTCGAGACGCGATGGGCGGCAGCAACGCCAGCGGTCGCGGGGAGTGGCGGGCCCGGCGGCACCGGTGGGCTCCGGGCGTACCGGAGCTAAGACATGACGCAGCGCTGAGTGCCGCGGTCCGCGTCCGGGGTGGCGTCGGGACCAACGGGGGCGGCGGCCGGGAACCGCAGCCGACCGGGATGGCCGCCGACCGGTCCCGGGCGACTCCCGGGACCCCGCGCCCTTTTGCCGGCAGCCGTCGTCGTGCCGCAGGCCGCGGACGGTTTCTCGTCAGTCGCCGTCCGCCTGCGTACGGTTCACGCTGCCCCGCGCGTCCGGTGCGGACCCATCGGAGCCGCTCACGCCGTCATGGTCGTCGCGGCCATCACGGCCATCACGGCCGTCGCGGCAGCCTCGAAGGCCCGTCCTCGGCACGTTGATCCGTCGTCGTAGTCGCGGCACGTTGATCCGTAGTCGTAGCCGGGGTACCGCCTTCGAGTGCTCGCTCGGCGTGACGGGCGGGAACCGTGTCCGCGGCATCGTTGTCGGCACCCTCCTCGTCCAGCGGACAGGGGCGACCCACCGCCCGTCGGCACTGGCACGGTGGCCACGCGGACTGGCAACCCGACGCCGCGGGTGGATCGATCGCCTCCACCTCCACACGGGGGTCCTCGCGCACGACCACACCTTTCCCATCCACTGTGTAGACACGCAGATTCATCCGATGGGCGCGCATCGCTCATCCCTCTCATGTGCTCGGCCTGATGTGCCCGGCAGGGCGCGTGGTGTCCGGCAGGCCCCGGGGTCGATGGACTCCTGCATCCGGTTGCCGACAGGATCCGATCCACACGCCTGAAACTCGGCTGCTTCTCCTCACCGCGTCGGATCGCCGGGAGTGACCGTGCTCAACGGCCCCTGGCGGTGCTCCTCAGCGGCAAACGGCATCAGTGTGCTCGGTCGACCATGGACAAAACTTCGCTGATTCTTGATATCCGCAGGCTGGCTTCCCTATGGGGAGGACGGACTTGAGCAGTCGAGGTTGGTCTCCGCAAGAAACGGCGGAACCGGCGCAGGGCGTCGCCGTGCCGCGGCAGGGCAGGTCCGCCCCCACAGGTCCGCCCGCAGGACAGCCCGCATGACACCCGCATGACGGCCCGTACGGCAATCCCGGGGGGCGCGCACACACTTCCGCGCTCCCCCCAGGGTCGCCCGCGCCCCTTGGTACGCACCAATCCGCTCCTCGATGTCCCACCGACACGCGCTGAACCCGCCGGTAGGGCCCACTATCCGGAAGACGGAGATCCAATCGGCAAGGAGTGTGACCACAGTGGCGGTGGAATTCGGGATCCTCGGTGTCATCGAGGCGCGCGTCGACGGCCGTCTGGTCGATCTCGGCCATGCCCGGCAGCGGCTGCTGCTGGCAGCGCTGCTGGTGGATCCCAACCATGAGGTGACGGTGGATCAGATAGTCGAGCGGGTCTGGGGAGACCGTCCGGTCCAGCGCGGCACGCTCCACAGCTACCTGTCCCGGCTGCGGCAGACCCTGACCGCCACCGCCGGGGTACGCATCACACGACGGTCCGCGGGCTATGTGATCACCAGTGACGCGCAGGCAGTGGATCTGCACCGGTTCCGCCACCGTGTCGCCCAGGCCCGCAGGACTTCCGACGACGAGCATGCCGCAGCCCTGCTGGAGCAGGCCCTCGGCCTGTGGCGCGGGGAGGCCCTGGCCACGGTGGACACCCCCTGGGCCAACACCCTGCGTGAGACCCTGCGCCACGAGCGTCGCGCCGCCGAGCTGGATGCCGCCGACATCGGACTGCGCCTGAACCGGCACACCGAGCTGCTGCCCGGCTTACGCGATCGCACGCATGACCACCCGCTCGATGAGCGCCTCGCCGGGCAGCTCATCCTCGCCCTGCACCGATGCGGGCGCACGGCCGAAGCCCTGGAGTGCTACACGAGCACCCGGCGGCGGCTGGCCGAGGAACTGGGCATCGATCCCGGTCCGCCGCTCAAGCGCCTTCATCAGCAGATCCTCACCGGCGACCCCGCCCTCACCCCACGCACCGGACCCACGGTGATCACCCGGGCCGCACCGGCCACCGTGCCCGCCCCCGTACCGCGCCAGTTGCCCGCGCCGCCGGCACTGTTCACCGGCCGTACCCGGGAGCTGGCCGCGTTGTCGGCCGCCCTGGACCAGCACGCTGACCCCGGCGGCACGGTGGTGATCTCAGCGATCGGCGGCACCGGCGGCATCGGCAAGACCTATCTGGCCCTGCGCTGGGCCCACGATCACACCGAGCGCTTTCCCGACGGCCAGCTCTACGTCAACCTGCGCGGCTTCGACCCCTCCGGCGAGTCGGTGCCCCCCTCGGTGGCCATACGGGGCTTCCTCGGTGCCCTGGGCGCGCAACCCTCCGCCGTCCCGGTGGACCCCGACGCCCAGACCGCGCTGTACCGCAGTCTGGTCGCCGACAGACGGATGCTCATCGTGCTGGACAACGCCCGCGACACCGCCCAGGTCACCCCGCTGCTGCCGGGCAGCCCGAGCTGCACCGTCCTGGTCACCAGCCGTCGCCGGCTGATTGGCCTGCGCACCGCCCAGGGAGCCCGGCCGCTGACCTTGGGCACGCTCTCCGAGGCCGAGGCCCGTCAGCTCCTCGTCCGCCACCTCGGCGAGGCCCGGATCGCCGCCGAACCCGACGCCGTCACCGCGATCCTGGAGCACTGCGCCGGACTTCCTCTGGCGCTGAGCATCATCGCCGCACGCGCCGCCGCCCACCCCGACTTCCCCCTCACCCACCTCGCCGCGGAACTTGCCGAGTCCGCAACCCGGCTCGACGCACTCGACGCCGGGGACCTCGCCGCCGACCTGCGCGCCGTGTTCTCCGCCTCCTACCAGGCCCTGGAGCCCGAAGCAGCACGCGTCTTCGCCCTGCTCGGACTGGCCCCCGGTCCGGACATCAGTCTGCCCGCCGCGGCCGGCCTGACCGGCTGCACCCCCGCCCGCACCCGCACCCTGCTACGCACCCTGGAGACCGCCCACCTGCTACGGCAGCACATCCCGGGCCGCTACCAACTGCACGACCTGGTCCGCCTCTACGCCGCCGAACGCGGCCAGCGCGACCTGGACGAGCCCGACCGCACCACCGCCCTGCGCCGCGTGCTCGCCTTCTACCTGCACACCGCCCACCGAGCCGACCGCCTGGTCGAACCCCACCCCGCCATGCCGGTCGAACTGGACCCGCCCGCCCTCGGCTGTCTCCACCAGCCCCTGGCCGACCAAAAGGAGGCGCTGGCCTGGTTCGTCGCCGAATACCCCTGCCTGCTGGCCGCCCAGCAGCTGGCCGCCGACCACCACTGGCACACCCCCGCCTGGCAACTGCCCTGCACCCTCGACGCCTTCCAGCTCTACCACGGTCGTCACCGCGACCGGCTTCCGATGTGGCGGGCCGCCCTCGCCGCCACCCAGTACCTCACCGACCCCGCCCTGCAAGCCCGGGCCCACGTCGGCCTGGGATGGGCCTGCGGCAGGGAGGGGCAGCACGCCGAGGGCGGCGGCCACCTCAGCCAGGCGCTCGCCGTGTTCGAGCAGACCGGCCACCTGCGCGGCCAGGCGTGTGCCCACTGGGGGCTGGCAAGCTCCTGGTCGCAGCAGGGCGACGCCGCGCGGGCCTTGCCCCACGCCGAGCACGCCCTGCAGCTCTACCGCCGCCTCGGCGACCCCGCGTTGGAGGCCACGATGCTCAACAATGCGGGCTGGATCCACGCCCAACTCGGCCACTACGAGCAGGCCCGCGCCCACTGCACCCAGTCCCGGGACCTGGCCCGGCGGCTCGGCGACGACCGCTGCGAGGCCGGCGCCTTGGACAGCCTGGGCTACATAGCCCACCACACCGGCCAGCACACCCAGGCCCTGGACCACTACCACCAAGCCCTCACCCTGTTCCGCAAGGCCAACACCCCCCATGACGAAGCCGGCAGCCTCGAAGACCTCGGCGAGATCCACCGCGCCCTGGGCCAGCACACCCAGGCCCGCCACGCCTGGCAGCAGGCCCTGGAGCTGTACCGCACCCAGCACCGCTCCACGGACGCCACACGCGTCCAGGAACAACTCGACGCCTCCGACCAGGCGCAAACGCACACCGATGCCGCCAAGGGGGCGTCCGCACCTGCGTCGGACACCTGAAGCAGGGCGGTGAGCGCGGGGAGGTCAGCGAGTTGAGCCACCGACGTGTAAAACAAGCGACTGGCACCATCGCCGGGGCAGGCGAGGCAGTATTGCCGCAGCGGCGATCGTCCAGCTCAACGCAACGCGAGTTCGGAACCCCAGCCCCCGGACATTCGCCGGACCGGATGCCGCCCAGCTCGGGACCACCCTCGCATCAACCCTCGGCGACAGCACGGCCGACTGGTCCTTCGACGGCGCAGCCAACCATGACCACCGCGGCGGCGCCTCGACAGGACCAACCTCACGTCGATGATGCTGATGTCGAAGTTCTGCGTACCGCCGATGCGGCGGGCAGGCGGCGGCGCGAATCGTCCATGTCTCCTCGGTGGCCGGACTGCTGGGCGGATACCCCAACGTCGCCTACCCGGTCACCGAGGGCGCGATCATCCCGCTGACCCGCGCCATGGCCGCGCAGCACGGGCCGGAGGGCATCCGGGTCAACGCGGTGGCCCCCGGCATGGTGTACACCCCGATGGTCGCCACCACGCCCGGGATGACCGAGGAGGTGCGGGAGACCCGCCGAGGCCGGTCCCTGCTCGGCACCGAAGGCAGCGGCTGGGACGTCGGGGGGCGGTGGCGTTCCTCGCCAGCCGCCGCGCCGGATGGATCACCGGGGGGGCTTCCGGTCGACGCGGGCTCGACGGCGGGCCGCGAGTTCGCGCCGAACCTGGCGCTGGACCGGATGCCGGCTCAGGTGACCAGCAGCTAGAGCACCGCGCGGGACAGCCGCCCGGACAGGGCCCGTATCCCTGCGTACGGGTATGCGGGGCGTACGGGTACGCGTGGAGTACGGGGTACGCGTGCGGGTCGGGTTCGCCGATCCGCGGGAGCCCGCAGTCCACGCTGTCGTGGCTGGTCCTGGAGGCACGGATGGCATACTGCGGTGGCGATGAGCGAATCCACCGCGGCGGCCGGACGCCGCCCGACCAGGCGTGATGACCAGCGGGAGACGTCCCGGCGCAAGTTGCTGGACGCGGCGCTGGAGATCCTCGCCGAGGAGGGCTACCGCGGCCTGACGGTCAAGCGGGTCGGTGATCGCGCCGGAGTCAGCCGCGGCTTGGTCAACTACCACTTCACCTCCAAGGCCGGACTCGTCGAAGCCGTGGTCACCGACATCCGCGAGGTCTTCGTCGACCAGCTCCGGGCGCTGCCCGGGTACGGCACGATGAGCGGCCTCGAGACCGTGGTGGCCAGGGTCGACCAGTTCTTCGTACGGCTTGCAGAGCCGGAGCCGGGCGTACGGGCGCGCGCCCTGCTGGTGCTTCTCGTCGAGGCGATCGGCAGTCCCGGCGGGATGAAGAGCACCATGGCCGGCCACTTCAGCCTCGTCCGCACCGCTGTCGAGGACGACATCCGGCGAGGGATCGCGGACGGGAGCATCCGTCAGGACGCCGACCCCGTCGCGGAGGCTTTCCTGGTGGAGAGCATCGCCCGGGGCGTGCTGCTCCAGTACCAACTGGGCTCGACGCGTGACCGGTTGGCCGACATCGGGCGGGCCGCGCACGCGATGCTGGTCCGCGAACTCTCCCCGGCGCGGGACGCGGACTGAGCCCGTACGGCGGCTGAACCCCCCACGCCAACACCCGACGCTGAAACGGCGGACGGAAACGGCACACGGAAACCGCGCCTTGAGAACGGCGCATGGAAAGCTCACGCCCGCCGGCCCGCACGGACGAGTCCGCGCGGGCCAGTGGCCGTAGTGCTGCCGGGGCGGGCGGTCAGACAGCGTCCAGTCCGCCGTCCACCACCAGGCTCTGGCCGGTGATGTAGGAGGCCCGGTCGGAGAGCAGGAACGTGACGGCCTCCGCCACCTCCCACGCGGTGCCCTGGCGGCCCAGCGGGATCCGCGTGAACGCGGCCGTCCTGGATGCCCGCCTCGCCGACGCCTGCCGCCCCATCGGGGTGTCGATCAGTCCGGGGACGACGAGGTTGGCGCGGATCCCGCGCGCCCCGCCCTCCTTCGCGACATGGCGCGTCAGTCCGTACAGGCCGGCCTTGGAGCTGTCGTACGCCGGTGAGTTGGTGGCGGCGCGCAGCCCGGCCGTCGACCCGATGAAGACGAACGCGCCGCCGTCGGCCATCGCCGGAAGCCCGTACTTGGCGGCCAGGAAAGGCGCACGGAGATTGAGGGCGAGCACCCGGTCCCAGTCCTCCGGTGACGAGCCCGCCAGCCCGGCGCCGAGGCCGACCCCGACGTTGACCACGACCCCATCCAGACCACCCAGTTCGCGTACCGCCTCCTCCACCATGGCGGCCGAGGCGTGCGCATCCGTGGCGTCACTCACCAGGGCAACGCCACGAGCACCTTCGGCGGCCACCAGCGCGGCGGTCGCGGTTGCGGCCTCTGCGACGACATCGGCGCAGGCGACGCTCCCGCCTTCACGGGCGGCGAGAACGGAGATCGCCCGGCCGTTGCCGACCGGCGCTTCCGGGTCGTCGTCGGGACGGGTCCCCGCTCCTATCACCAGCACCCTGCGTCCGGCCAGGCGGCGGTCGGCCGTACGCCCCGGCTTCCGGACCTCCGCAGCAGGCTCTCCCAACTCACCCATGCCTGCGAGCTCCCCCTTCGAACCCCTCGCTGTCGAAGCCGGGGTCCAGCTCCACACCAGCGGAGTTCAGGAAGAACGCCACCATGTGGTACTGCCCGACGAGCATGGTGATCTCGATCAGGTCCTTCTCGTCGAAGTGGGCGGCGAGGAAGCCCCAGGTGGCGTCGGACAGCCGGGCGTCGCGGTGCAACTCGTCCGCGGCTCGCAGCAGATGCCGCTCGAGGTCCGGCCATCCCTCGGCGTCCGGGCCCAGCGGTATGCGCTCGATTTCGGCGTCCGTGACGCCCGCGGCCCTCGCCAGCGGGGTATGACGGCCCCATTCGTACGAGGCGGACGTGTTGTACGAGGTCCGCAGGATCAGCAGCTCGCGGACCCTTCCCGGCAGCCGTCCCGTAAGGAGCAGCCGACCGCCGAAGGGCATGAACTTCTCGTACAGGTCGGGGTGGCGAACCAGGGTGGTGAAGACATTGGGGACCCGGCCTCCCGGGTCCCGCGTGGCATGGGCCATCAGTTCGCGCGTCCTCGTATCCCAGCGATCTTCGGACAGCGGCAGGAGCCGGGGGCGGGCGGCACCGTCGCGGTCGTGGCCGCTTTCGCTGGTGCCGTCGGTGGTGTGTGTTGCCGGAACTCTTTCGGACATGGAAACCTCCCGCCGCCCACCATAGAAACTGGCTGAACGCCTAGCAAGGGAGCAGAAGGACGACGGTCCGTTGCCTTGACCTCGGCGTCAAGGTCTAGCGTCCCTGTCATGCGCATTGGTGAGCTTGCGGAACGGGCAGGGGTCAGCACCCGGACGCTGCGGTACTACGAGTCCCGCGGGCTGCTCCCCGCCCGTCGCTCGGTCAACGGATACCGCGTGTACGGCGACGATGACCTGCGGCTGGTGGAGCAGATCCGCACACTTCAGGACTTCGGGTTCGGCCTGGAGGAGACCCGGCCCTTCGTGGAGTGCCTGCAGGCGGGGCATCCGGCAGGGGACTCCTGTCCTGCCTCGCTCGAGGTCTACCGCAGCAAGCTCGCCGAACTCGATGCGCTGATCGACCAGCTGCGGGCGGTGCGTGCCCAGGTGAGTGCGCAGCTGTTGCGGGCCGAGGCGGAACTGCCGGACGGGCCCGAGCCACGGTGCCAACTGAGAGGATGACGATGATCGAGACAGCGGGCGTGGACGAGATCACGGACGCCACCTTCACCGACGAGGTGCTGAACGCGGACCGTCCGGTGCTGGTGAAGTTCACCGCCGACTGGTGCCCGCCGTGCCGGCAGCTGGCCCCGGTGCTGAGCGCGATCGCCGCAGAAGAGGCCGGCCGGATCAAGGTCGTACAGCTCGACGTCGACACCAATCCCGGGACAACGGCTGCCTACGGTGTCCTGTCGATGCCCACGCTGATCGTCTTTCGCAACGGCGAGCCGGTGAAGTCGATGGTGGGCTCCAGGCCCAAGCGGTGGCTGCTCCAGGAGCTCGAAGAGATCCTATAGAAGACGTCATACAGAACACGCCATGTGAACCTGCCGCATATGAACCTCCCGCCCTCACTGCCGCGGCGTTGGCGGTGAGGGTGGGCGAGCTTTATTCGGCGGTGGCGAGGATCTCGGCGAGAGCGGTGGCGGCCTGGTCCGCGTCCCGGCCTTCGGCGTGGACGCCGACCGGGTCGGAAACCACGTCCCCAGCCTGGACGTGGCAGGCGTTTCGATCACCATAGGCAAGGTCACAGCAGACATGCTCGACCTGTGGGACGCACCCGTGCACACCCCTGCCCTGCCCTGGGGCGCACGCCCCGACGAACGGAGACACCGTGGACATCACCCTCGCTCGCACCTGGGTGCAGGCCATCGCCGCGGCCGTGGACGAGCACCAGGACTACCTGACCCAGCTCGACTCGGCCATCGGCGACGCCGACCACGGCACCAACATGCACCGCGGCTTCCGCGCGGTCACCGCCGCCCTCCCCGGAACCGAGCCCGCCACCGTCGGGGAGGTCCTGGTCAAAACCGGAAGCTTCTTGATCTCCGCCGTGGGCGGCGCCTCCGGCCCTTTGTACGGCAGTGCCTTCCGCGCCATGGGCCGGGCACTCGACACACCCACCGCCGACACGACGCAGTTCGCCGCAGCGCTCGCCGCCGGCCTGGCAAGCGTGCAGAATCTCGGCGCGGCCGTCCCCGGGGACAAGACGATGATCGACGCATTCGCCCCCGCGGTGGAGGCCTTCCAGAACATCGCCCAGGCCCGCGGTGACTTCGCCGCCGCCGCCGGCGCCGCCGCCGATGCCGCGGAGGACGGCATGCGCGCGACGACCCCCCTGCAGGCCCGGAAGGGGCGCGCCTCCTACCTCGGCCCACGCAGCGTCGGCCACCAGGACCCCGGCGCCACCTCTACCGCGCTGATCTTCCGCGCTCTCGCCGAGACGGCGGCTGCCCGATGACCCGGGACTGCTACTCCGGCCACGGCACCTCCCACGGCACGGCCCGAGGACGTCAGTAGGATCGCCTGACCATGGATGTGATCGCGGGAAACGAGATGATGGCCGTCCCGGCGGGGCGGGTGACCCTCTCGGACCGGCGAACGCAGCGCAGTTGGGCGGTCGAGCTTGCGCCGTACGAGCTCGCGGCGTTCCCGATCACCCAGGGGCGGTACGCACGAGTCACCGGCCGGCTGCCGAGCAACGCGCAAGGCGACCAGGTGCCTGTCGAGGGCGTTTCGTGGCTGGACGCGATTCGGTTCTGCAACGCCCTGTCCCAGCGTGAGGGGTTGGCACATGCGTATCGCCTCCATGCCGGTGCCGACGGCGTCGACGGCGTCGAGTGGGACGCATCCGCTGACGGGTACCGGCTACCGACCGAGGCCGAGTGGGAGCACGCATGCCGTGCGGGTACGACCGGCGCGCGGTACGGGCGGCTCGACGAGATCGCTTGGCACCGCGGCAACTCGCACGAGCGGATTCACGAGGTGGGCGGCAAGCAGCCCAACGCATGGGGCCTGTACGACATGCTGGGCAACGTGTGGGAGTGGTGCTGGGACCTCTACGATGCCGACGTCTACGGCACCTACCGGGTGCTGCGTGGCGGTGGGTGGTTCGACGAGCACTGGAGCTGCCGGGCCTCGGTGCGGCGTCGCAGCCACCCGACCTTCCAGATCGACGACGTGGGATTCCGCATCGCGCGTTCCACTGGCGGCTGATGCCGTAGTACCCCTGCATCCCTCGCCGCCCGACTGCTGCCCTCACGAGCCCGCGCACGGAACAAGCCGGCACACGGAGGTTGCACCTCACGATGAGCGGCTGTGCCTGAACCGGCGTATTGGAGGGAGAGGGGAACCAACCCGCGAAGCCCTTCCATCCAGGAGGTACCTCACCCGTGGCCGCCACCAAAGCAGCCCCGCCCCGGGTCGACCACCGCGACGCGGACGATCGGGAAGGTTGGGAGTTCAACTCACCCCTCGTCCTGACCATGTTGCTGCTGGTGGTGGTTGCGCTGCAGGGGCCGATCCGCCGGGGGCTGTCCGCGCCGGTGATGCAGAGCTGGATGACCGTGTTCGTCGCGGTGGTCGTCCAGGCTCTGCCCTTCCTCGTCCTCGGCGTGCTGCTGTCGGCGATCATCGCGGTGTTCGTACCACCGTCGTTCTTCGCCCGCGCGCTGCCGGGACAACCCGCCCTGGCCGTGCCGGTCGCCGGGATGGCCGGGGCGGTCCTGCCCGGCTGCGAGTGCGCCTCCGTTCCGGTGGCCGGGGCACTGGTGCGCCGGGGCGTCACCCCCGCGGCGGCGTTGGCGTTCCTGCTGTCCGCCCCGGCGATCAACCCGATCGTGCTGACCGCCACCGCCGTCGCTTTTCCCGGCAACCCACGGATGGTCCTCGCCCGGTTCGCGGCGAGTCTGCTCGTGGCGTGCGCGATGGGCTGGTTGTGGCAGCGGCTGGGGCGCACCGGCTGGCTGCGCCCACCGGACCGCCCGTCGTTCGACGGCCTCGGCAAGGGGGCGGCGTTCTGGGGATCCGTACGGCACGACGTGATGCACGCCGGCGGCTTCCTCGTCGTCGGCGCGATGGCCGCGGCCACCCTCAAGGCCGTGGTCCCGGCAAGCTGGCTGCACACCGCGGCCCATAACCCTGTGGTGTCAGTCCTCGCCCTGGCGATCCTCGCGGTGCTGTTGTCGATCTGTTCCGAGGCCGACGCGTTCGTGGCCGCGTCGCTGTCCCAGTTCTCGCTCACCGCCCGGCTGGCATTCCTCGTCGTCGGACCGATGATCGACCTCAAACTATTCGCCATGCAGGCGGCCACGTTCGGCCGCGGGTTCGCGCTGCGGTTCGCCCCCGCCACCTTCACCCTGGCCGTCCTGATATCGGTCCTGGTCGGGGCGGTCCTGCTGTGAACCGGCAGGCGCAAGCAGTCGTACTGTTCCTCGTCGGCGTGGCGGTGTTGCGGGCCGGCTTCACCGACCTCTACCTGCGCTACGTCAAGGCCGGGCTGCGCCCGTTGCTGCTCGTGGCCGGCATCGTCCTGATCGTCACCGCCATCGCCACCCTCTGGTACGAACGGCGACGGCCGCGCGCGACCCATGAGGCCCAGAAGACCCAGGAGACGGAGGAAACCCAGGAGACCCAGCACGAGCGTGAGCACCACGACCAGCGTGGCCGGCGCGGCCACGCCCACCGCGAACCGCGCATCTCCTGGCTCCTCGTCCTGCCCCTCTTCGCTCTCATCCTGGTCGCCCCACCCGCACTGGGCTCCTACAGCGCCATGCACACCGGCACGGCCCTGCAACAACCCTGGGGCTTCCCCGCCCTCCCCGCCGACGACCCCCTCCGGCTCAGCGTCGTCGACTACGCCGGGCGGGCGGTCTACGACCACGGACGCTCCCTCGGCGACCGGCGGATCAAGGTGACCGGCTTCATCGCCCTCGACCGCAGCGGCGCACCCTACCTCGTCCGCATGGCCCTCAACTGCTGCGCAGCCGATGCCCAACCCATCAAGATCGGCCTGTCCGGGCAGATGCCTCCCGTCCTGGCACCGGACACCTGGCTCGAAGTCATCGGCACCTACACCGGCAAACAGACAAAAGACCCCGTCAACGGCGGCGTCATCCCCTTCATCGACGTCAGCCGGGCCAGACCGGTCCCGGCCCCACACGACCCCTACGAGAGCTGGAACTGAGCCCAGCCCTGTACTCCCTCTACGGCGAGCCCCGCCTCGACGGCATCGAGTATGCGATTCCGCCGCCAGGGTGCGCGCGGGCGGTACGGGTAGCCCCGCGGTCCAAGCCGCCCTGGACCTCGCGCCGGCCGACGCGCGCTCCCCCGGGGCGGCGCTGCGCCAGAGAGGAGATCCAGCCCCAGCCGAGAGACGATCGAGGCAGAGAGGACGGAGCCATGGCGCTGCTGGTTTTGGACGGCGAAGATCTCGTAGTCCGTCTGCGGTGGTGGGAGAAAGCTGCTGCTGGACGCCGACGCAACATACGCATACCCGTTTCGTCGGTGGACGGGGTGAGAGCCGAGCCCGACTGGTGGCGCGCCGTCCGCGGCGTGCGCGGCCGAGGGCTCTGGATGCCGAATGTGCTCTGTATCGGCACGCGGCGGCATTCGGGAGGGGAGGACTTCGTGGCGCTCCGGCCGCCGAACCTGCCCGTCGTGTGCGTGGAATTGCGTCCGCCTTTCCCATTCTCGCGGGTGGCAATCTCGACCAGAACTCCCGAAGCCACGGTCCAATCCATCCAGAATTCTCCGCGAAGAGACGAAGTGAGGTGATCCAGGCACGGGTGAGCATGTACACGTCCGGCTCACGCACGGCATGGGCGTGACAGCGGACGGCGAACTCGTCGAAACCTGGCCCCCGCCATCACCGCCTGCTTTCCGGGTCTAGGTGCGCTGAGGGCGTCCGAAGAGGAGGTCGTAGCCAGGGGGGAGCTGGATCAGGACGCGGCGGATGAGCTCTTCGCCCGCAGCGTCGGCGGTCACGCTCAGCACGGCGCCGACGTCCCAGGTCGCGGTCTGTTCGGTGGCCCCCTCGATCCATGCCGCGGTGGCCCGCACGAACCGGTCCGGGGAGAGCGGTTCGGCGGCCTGCAGCGGGTTGAGCAGGATCAGAGCGAGGGTTTCCGGGAGCCGGGCGGCCAGCTCGGCCCGTACCTCGCCCACCAGGTGCGCGCCCAATAGCGCCAGAACGGTGCGTGCTGCCCGTTCGGCTTCCCGGCTTGTGGCGTACTCGCCGCGTTCCTGGATCTGTTCGAGGAACGCTTCCCATCGCATGGCCACCGCTGCCCCCTTTTCCTTGGTGCAGAGCGCAGAGCACGGGGCTGGGGGGAAATCGCTTCCTTCCGGCCCTCCGCCGCCGGCGCCGGTGAGAATGCGGCTCATCCGCTGATGTGCCTACGTGTGGAGATTCTACGCCGACAGCGATCTTGCGGTGGTGCGGCCGCGTCGGTCACTCCTGGCCGGGGGTCATGACCGTCACCGCCGCGGGGACGCACTGCACCCGCAGCGGCAGATCGCCTACGAGCTCCCCGTCGGCGTAGCCGAACACGCCCGGCGATTCGACGGTCACCGACCGGGCCGTGAAGGTCCGCACCCGCGGGTGCGTCGTGTGCGTGCCCTTGTAGACGCGGGGAAAGACCCTGACGAGTTCGCTCCGCCCCACCGCTTCCACCACCGTCACGGCCAAGCGCCCATTGGACAGGGCAGCTTCGGGGCACATCCTCATGCCGCCCCCGTAGTAGGGGCCGTTCCCGACGGCCACCAGCGTCGCCTCCGTCTCCAGGACTCGTTCGTCGAGCCGGAGGGTGAAGGGCAGGGGCCGCAGCCGGGCGAGCTCGGCGAGGATCGCCAGGTTGTAACGGGCCCTGCCCCGCGGCCACGCCATGCTGTTCGCCCGGTGTGTGACGAGCGAGTCGAAGCCGGAGGTCAGTACGGTCCCGAACCACCGGTCGCCGCAGCGGCCGAGGTCGACTGACCGGCGTACGCCCTCCGCTATGAGGCGCGCCGCCGCCGAGGTGTCGTCGCGCGGAATCCCCAGGGACCGCGCGAAGTCGTTGCCGGTGCCCGCCGGGATGACCGCGAGCGGCGTCCGGGTGCCGGCCACCGCCTGCAGGCCGATGCTCACCATGCCGTCGCCCCCGGCCACCGCGAGCACGTCGGCACCCGACGCCACGCACTCCCGCGCGCGGGCGCGGGCGTCGGCGGCATCCCGGCTGGTGACGGTCAGTGGCTGCCACCCGGCCGCCTGCAGCACCCGTACGGTCTGCTCGGCGGCGCGGCCCGCAGCTCCACGTCCCGCGGCCGGGTTGACCAGCACCGCGACGCGACGGCCGGTCATGACAGCGTGGGGATGAGCTTGCCGGGATTGAGGACGCCGACCGGGTCCACGGTCTTTTTGACCGCCGTCAGCACCTCGACACCGAGGGGGCCGATCTCCGCCTCCATCCAAGGGCGGTGGTCGATGCCCACCGCGTGGTGATGGGTGATGGTAGCGCCGCTCGCGGCGATGGCCTCGCTCGCCTTCCGCTTGGCCGCCCGCCACCGCGCTTCCGGCTCGGCTCCGGCGTCGGCGGCGACGGTGAAGTACAGCGAGGCGCCGGTCGGATACGCGTGCGAGAGGTGGCAGAAGACCACGGGGTCCGGGCCGTCCTGCCCAAGGCTCTCGGTGAGCGCCCCCATCACCTGCTCGCGCAGGGGCACGAGGCGGGACCAGGCCGCCGCGGTCTCCAGCGTCTCGGTCAGCACGCCGGTGTCCAGCAGGGCGTCCCTCAGATACGGCCCGGAGAAGCGGGACCTGCGCCAGGCCTGCGCCGTCTCCTCGCCGAGCGGGGAAGCTCCGTACTCCCGGAGTACGGCGTCCACCGCGGCGCGGCGCTCGCCGTTCTGCCGCGCCGTCCCCTCGTAACCGACCACCGCCAGGCACCCCTTCGGCGCGGGAGAGCCCGCCACGGCGGCGTTGACGAACGTCTCCGTCTCGTCCGAGACGCGCATCGCGGTCGGCAGCGTGCCCGACTGCGCGAGCCTGCGCACCGCGGCGATCCCGCTCCCGAAGTCGGGGAACGACCACGCCTCGTCGCGGCGTTCCTCCGGAAGCTCGCGCACCCGCACGGTGACCTCGGTGATGACGCCGAAGGTGCCCTCGGAGCCGAGGAAGAGCTGCCGGAGGTCGGGGCCGGCGGCGGACGCGGGGGCGCGTCCGAGGTCCAGCGTGCCGCGCGGGGTGGCCACCCGGAGCCCCGTCACCATGTCGTCGAACCGCCCGTAGCCGGCCGAGGCCTGGCCGGACGACCGGGTGGCGGCGTACCCGCCGATGGTCGCGTACTCGAAACTCTGCGGGAAGTGGCCGAGCGTGAGGCCCTGGGCATTCAGCAGCTCTTCGGCCTCCGGGGTGCGCAGCCCCGCCTCCAGGGTCGCGGTCCCCGACTCCGTGTCCAGTCCGGCCAGGCGGTCCATGCGGCGCAGGTCCAGGCTCACCAGGGAGTCGAACCCGCCGCGCAAGGGTTCCACTCCGCCGACCACGCTGGTGCCGCCGCCGAAGGGCACGACGGCGACCTGGTGCCAGGCGCAGGCGGCGAGGAGTTCCTCCACCTGCTGGTGAGTGGCGGGCCGGACCACGGCATCCGGGGCGCGGGAGACGTCACCGGCCCGGCGGCGCAGCAGGTCGGGGGTGCTCTTGCCGCCGGTGTGCCGGATGCGGGACTCCGGGTCGGTGAGGACGTGCTCCGGGCCGACCACGGTCACGAGGGCCGCGTGGGCGGCTTCGGGGAGCGCGCTCGGCGCGAGGGAGAGTTCGCTCTCCGGGACCGGGGCGGGAGCCTCGGCGGAGACGCTCAGCACCTGGGTTATCAACTGGCGTACGGAATCGCTGAGTATGCGCGCCTGCCCGGGGTCGCCCCAGGCGTTCCAGGCCATCTCACCGACGCGGTAGCGGGGACGAGTCATGCCGTACAGTGTTACACATGACGTCAATGCGTAAAAGAGAGGACGCGATCCTCGATGCGGCCCGGCAGTGCATCGAGGCTTTCGGGGTCCGCCGCACCACGCTCACCGATGTCGCCCGGCGGGCCGGCGTCAGCAGGCCCACCGTCTACCGGCACTGGCCCGACATCTCCTCGCTGGTCGGTGATCTGCTCACCCGCGAACTGCGCGCGGTGTTCGACGCCAGCGCCCTCCACGCTCCCGACACCGGCGCCCGTGAGCGTCTGATCCACCAGTGCGCGGGCACCGTCGCGGCGCTCTGGGCCCACCCGCTGTTCAACCGCCTCGTGGACACCGAGACCGACGTGCTGGCCACGTACGTCTTCCACCGGCTCGGCTCCAGCCAGCGCGCCGCGCTGGAGCTGATCCACGCCGAGATCGAGGCCGGTCACGCCGACGGCTCCATCCGGGACGGCGATCCCGCCGAGCTCTCCCGGATCGTGCTGCTCACCGTCCAGTCCGTCACGACCTCACGGCGCCTCGTCGAGGACGCCCTCTCCGACGACCGGCTCCTGGACGGACTCCGCCGGCTGCTGGCCGGATATCTGCAACCGCTGGAGGCCACGCGATGACCCGCCGCGCAGGACACCGCCCCGGCTCACTGAAGTCCGCACACCGCCCCGGCTCACTGAACTCAGCGCAGCGCGAGCGGTCCCTGGACCATCTCACCCACCGACCCGGCGTCGACGTCGTGGTGGTCGGCGGCGGAGTCACCGGAGCGGGCATCGCGCTGGACGCCGCATCCCGCGGCCTGCGCGTGGTCCTCGCCGAGCGCCACGACCTCGCCTTCGGCACCAGCCGCTGGAGCTCGAAGCTGGTCCACGGCGGGCTGCGCTACCTCGCCTCCGGTGATATCTCCATCGCCTACGAGAGCGCCCGAGAGCGGGGCCTGCTCATGAGCCGCACCGCTCCGCACCTGGTGCGCGCCCTGCCCATGGTGCTTCCCGTCCACCGCGAGATCACCCGCCTCCGGGCCGCCACCACCCGCACCGGCTTCCTCCTCGGCGACGTCCTCCGCCTCGCCGCGGGAGCCGGAGCGCGCGCGCTGCCGCCCGCCCGCGGCATCTCCGCCGCCCTCACGCTCGCCCTCGCCCCCGCCCTGCGCCCGGCCGGGCTGCGCGGCGGCCAGCTCTCGTACGACGGCCAACTCGTCGACGACGCACGGCTGGTGGTTGCCCTGGCCAGGACCGCCGCGGCGCACGGCGCGCACATCGTCACCCGGTGCGCAGCGGTGGAGCTGGACGGGAACGCCGCCGTGCTGCGGGACGAACTCTCCGGACAGACCCTGGAGATACGCGCGCGGTGCGTCATCAACGCCACCGGTGTCTGGGCGGACACCCTGGCCTCCGGCGTCCGGCTGCGGCCGAGCCGCGGCACCCATATCGTGCTCCCGGCCTCGGCCCTCGGCCATCCGCGAGCCGCACTGACGGTCCCCGTCCCCGGCGAGACCAACCGGTTCGTCTTCGCGCTGCCGCAGCCCGACGGCCGAATCTACGCGGGCCTCACCGACGAGCCGCTGGACACACCGGTCCCCGACATCCCCGAAGCGCCCGGCCACGACATCGACTTCCTGCTCGACGTCCTGTCCGGGGTGCTCGCTACACCCCTGACCCGCGAGCACGTCATCGGCTCGTTCGCGGGACTGCGTCCCCTCCTGGACTCGGGGTCGGGGCGCAGCGCCGACCTGTCACGGCGGCACGCCATCCTCACCTCGCCCTCCGGTGTGATCACCGCGGTGGGCGGCAAACTCACCACGTACCGCGCCATGGCCGAGGACGCGGTCGACGCGGCTGTCACCAGGGCCGGCATCGCGGCACAGCCCTGCCGCACGCGGTCGCTGCCGCTCATCGGAGCCGCCGCACCGCGCAGGCCGGCGGGGGTGGACGCCCCGCCGCGGCTGGTCGCCCGGTACGGGAGCGAGGCCGGCGCCGTCCTGGCCGAGGCGGCGGAGGACCCCACTCTCCTCGAGCCCGTCGCCGCGGGCGTCACCGGGGCGGAACTGCGCTGGGCCGTACGGCACGAAGGGGCCCTGGACGTCGGCGACCTGCTGGACCGCCGCACCCGTATCGGCCTGGTGCCCGGCGACCGGGAGCGCGCGCTGCCCGCGGCACGGGCGGCGCTCGGGGGCTGATCCGGCCGCTCCACGCCGCGGGCGGCACTGCTGTGAAGAGGCGCTGTCAGAAGGAGCGCTGCTGTGAAGGAGCGCTCAATGGCGTCACGACAACGTGCCGTCGTAGTCGGGCAGTTTGAAGGTCCGCTCCACATGAACCCCCGACCAGGTCGCCGGGGCTGTTCCCGATGCCGGCGATGATCGTGCAGCCCCTCGCCTCGATCTCCGCGCGCTTGGCGGTCTTGTACGCGCTGACCTCGTCGAAGAGATCGGGCAGATCACGCGACGGCCCGGGCGCCGGGTGCGGCCTGCGAGGCCGACGCCGCGGCCGCGCCCGGCAGGGCGACGACCGGAGCGACACGCGCAACGGTTGGGGGCCGCTGACATGTTCGCGTTCAACGATGGACGGAATGGAACGTTCCCCTACCGCCGGGTAGTCGAGACTTCTCTCCGGCCACTCCTCGACGGCCTTGGGGTGTCGGCCGGGCCGCGGGAGCTTCCGGAGACCCGCACACCGTTGGGCCTATGGAAAACTTTGGCTATAGGGTGTAACCCTTTGGGCTTCCAGCGCAGGAGAGGTTGATCGCCCATGCCGACCGGCCGGGACACACCACGGCAGCGCTACCGGAACCAGGTGCGCAACGAGATCAAGCAGGCGGCGCTGGCCCAGATGGGCACCGGCGGTGCCGGAGCGCTCAGCCTCAACGCCATCGCCAGGACACTGGGCATGACCGGGCCGGCCCTTTACAAGTACTTCGGAAGCCGCGACGACCTTCTCACCGAGCTGATCCGCGACGCTTACGACGACGCAGCCGCCGCCGTACGGAGAGCGGCGAGGGCGACTGCCGCCGGCTCGCCGCGCGAGCGGCTTCACGCCCTGGCCGCCGCCTACCGGGAGTGGGCGGTGAAGGCGCCCCACCTCTACCAACTGCTGGCGGGGACACCGTCACCCACGTACCAGGCGCCTGCTGAGACGGTCGAGGACGCCAGAGCGGTGCTCGGCCCGTTCCTGACCGTGCTGGCACACGGACAGTGCTGGCCCGCGGCCGAAGGACTCCGGGCCGAACTGGAGCAGTGGCTCTCCCGGACGCCGACCGCCGCCGCGTGGGTCCATGACTACGCGCCGGAGGCCGACGCAGCCACCGCGCTCGCCGGCACGATCATCGTGTGGGCCCGGCTGCACGGCATCGTCAGTCTCGAAGTGCAGGGGCAGTTCGACGGGATGGGCCACCGCGCCGCCACCCTGCTCGCCGTCGAAGTGGAGTCGATCGCCGACTCCATGCAGCTGTCCGGCAGCCAGCCGCCGGCATAACGACCCGGCTGACCACAGCGGCCGCGCGGGCCGGGGCGCAGGGCGGGCGGTGTCACGCCTTGTGCGGAATGGCGTGGAGGGTGTCGGCGGCCTGGCTGATGGCGGCTTCAGCGGCGTGGGTCTCGCGCAGGGCTGTCCGCAGCGTGCTCCTGGCTGAGCTGGTTGGCGCGGTCGATCTCGGCCATGTGTTCCTCGGCCCAGGCCCGGACCATGGCCAGCGGACCTTCCAGTGACAGCCCGAGGCCGGTGAGCCGGTAGTACACGCGCGGGGGCACGGTCGGCTCCACCCGGCGGTCGACCAAGCCGTCCCGCGCCAGGCCTCGCAGCGTGACGGAGAGCATCTTCTGCGAGACGCCGGGCATCCGGCGCTGGAGCTCAGCGAAGCGGACCTCCTCCGGGGACGCCTCCGCCAGCACCTTGATCGCCATCGAGGTCCATTTCGTACCGATCCGGTCGAGCAGTCGACGGGTCGGGCACTGCGGGTCGAACAGGTCTCCGCGGGCACGCTTGGGCGCTCGCGCCGTTCGGGAGGTCACCTGCGGCTCACCACCTGTGGCAGAAGTGCGGTCTTGGCGCCTCCACCGTAGTTACCTATCGTTTTGCTGTCACCATTGGTAACCGCAAAAGCAGGAGGTCGTTGTGCCCCTCACTCCGCCCCAGGCCCCGCGCCGTCACGCGTCCGGGGTCGAGCTCCGCCGTATCGCGGCCAACGGGGTCGAACTCAATGTGGCCCTGGCCGGTGAGGGGCCGGCCGTTCTGCTGTTGCACGGTTTTCCGCACACCTGGCAGCTGTGGACCGAGGTCCTGGACGGGCTGGCCGGGCAGCACCGGGTGATCGCTCCGGATCTGCGGGGCTTCGGCGCGAGCACGCGGGCGGCGGACGGCTACGACGCCGGGACCCTCGCCACCGACGCCGAAGCCCTCCTGGACGCCCTCGGCGTGACCTCCGCTGCCGTGGTCGGCATCGACGCGGGCACCCCGCCGGCATTCCTGCTCGCCATGCGCCGCCCCGACCTCGTCCGACGACTGGTGGTCATGGAGTCGCTCCTGGGCAGGCTGCCGGGCGCCGAAGGGTTCCTCGCGGGCGGGGCGCCGTGGTGGTTCGGCTTCCACGCGGTACCCGGCCTGGCCGAGTCCGTCCTGACCGGCCATGAAGCGCAGTACGTCGACTGGTTCCTCGAATCCGGCACCCTCGGACGAGGTGTGCGCCCCGCCCTCCGGGAGGCCTTCGTCCGCGCCTACACCGGAAGCGAGGCCCTGCGCTGCGCCTTCTCGTACTACCGCGCACTGCCCACCAGCGCACAACAGATCCAGGACGCCGTCGATCCGGGCCGGCTCACCGTGCCCACCATGGCCATCGGCGCCCGCCCGGTCGGTGCGGCGCTCGAACGGCAACTCCGGCCTGTGGCCGACGACATCGTCGGCCATGTCCTCGAGGACTGCGGGCACATCATTCCGCTCCACCGTCCCGAAGCGCTGCTCAGCCTGGTGCGGCCGTTTCTCGCCGCTTGACCCGCGCCATCAATTCCCTGCTTCTCCATTCCTCACTTTCCGAAATCGACTGATCGGACGCCGGCCGGCGCAGGAGTGCCGGGGTGACGCCCCGGTACGCCGCTGGTCGATCGCGTCAGGTGAGTGCTGTCGCCAGCAGTGCGGCGGTCTTGGCGACCAGTGGGTTGTCGGCCGGTGCGTCCGGTTCGTGTTTGGTCGTCAGGACGGCCAGCACGATCGGTGACCGGTCCGGAGGCCACGTGATGCCTACGTCGTTGTTGGTCCCGTACTCCCCGCCGCCGGTCTTGTCGGCGAGGGTCCAGTCGGCGGGAAGGCCGGCACGGAAGCGCTCGACGCTGGTCGTGTTGGCCAGCAGCCACTCGGTCAGCTGCCCCCGGTCCTGGGGTGTGAGCGCGTCGCGGAGAGTGAGGCGCGCGTAGGTCTGGCCGATGGCTCGGGGGCTGGTCGTGTCGGTCATCCGCCACGGTTCCGCGGAGTTCAGTTCGGGCTCCCAGCGGTCGAGCCGGGTTGTCCCGTCCCCGATCGAGCGGCAGAAGCGCGTGACGGCGGTCGGTCCTCCCAGCTCGCGGAGGAGGAGGTTCGCCGCGGCATTGTCGCTGTAGCAGATGGTGGCGGCGCACAGTTCCCCGACGGTCATGCCGTTGGCGAGGTTCTCGGGCTTGCCGGTGATCGGGGCGTGGCCGGAATCCGTGACGTCCTTCTCGGTGTACCGGATGCGCTTGGCCAGGAACGTGCCGTCCCGGTCGAGGTCCCGCAGGACGGCCGCGACGGCGAGCGTCTTGAACAGCGAGCACATCGGGAACCGCTCGTCCGCGCGGTACAGCACCGTTCTGCCCGTGGCCGTGTTGCGGGCGAACACACCCAGACGGGCGGAGTGCTCCTGCTCAAGCTCTTTCAACTGCCTGGATAACTCGTCTCCGCAGGGCGCTGAAGCGTACGCCCTCCCGCCCGTGGACAAGGCGGCGGTCAGTGCTGTCCCAGCGCCGAGGGCCAGTACCGCGCGGCGGGACGGGCGTGGTCCTGTGGTCTCCAAGACTCTCTTCTCTCTCCTACGGGTCATGACGTTGTTCAAGACGGCCCGACAGGCCGACTGGTTCAACGTCGGTGCTGTCTACGGCACGCCACCCCTGGCCGATCGACGCCATCGACGTCCACCTCCGCGCCTGGCAGGCCTCCCAGCCCATCACCTGACCGCAGCGACGCTCCGCCTCTCACTCAACCAGCCCTCTCGACCGCGCCCAGTGACCGCAGCTCACGCAGACTCGTCAACGGCCGACCCATCGCGCAAGCCGCCGACCGCGGCGGCGGTGGCCCCCGATCTGGAGCAGCACATGAATCCCAATGATCTTCCTGCACCGACCGAAGGCCTCGTGCTCACGCACTTTCTCACCGTCAGCGACGTCCCTCGCTCGCGGGCGTTCTACGCCGACGTGCTGGGCGGAGAGGTGGTGCTGGAGGAGAACCCGTGCATCATCAAGGTCGCCAACAGCTGGATCATCATGAACCCGGGCGGCGGCCCCACCGAGGACAAACCCGATGTCGTCCTGCGGACACCCGATGACCCCAACACCGTGTCCAGCTTTCTGAATGTACGGGTGGCAGATATTCACGGCTTCTATGCCGCGGCGAGCGCCAAGGGTGCTCAATTCCTCACCCCACCCATTGACCGCCGTGCCGAACTGCGCTGCTACATGCGTGATCCGGACGGGTACCTCATCGAGGTCGGCCAGGCGACGGGGCTGCTCGAAGGCATCCTGGCTCGCACCGACACCTGAGCGCGCTGGGCCGTATGCGAAGGAGCGCAATGTCGATCCAACTCGGGTTGGCTCTCCCGCAGGGAAGGCAGTTTCAGCATCGGCCGTGACGTCCCCGCGCCGGCACGATCCGCGGAGGAGACGGGCTACGACAGCCTGTGGGTCTTCGAACGCATCCGTCCGAGGTCGGCCCCAAGCCGGTCCGCCCCATCCCGGTCTACCTGCCCGCGTTCAGGCCGCGTGCTGCCCGTCGTGTGGTGGACCGGGCGGACGGCTGGATGCCGGTCGGCATGGGCGCCGGCATAAGGCGACGGGCGCCACGGCATAAGCCTTGGCGCCCGTCGCCCATGGGGGGTGCGATCGACTTACCGACTCCGGGAATTCCGGCTTCAGCGGCCCTGCAGAGCCTTGACGTTGTCCCCGAACGTCCATCCCTTTGACCCGTCCCAGTTGATCGACCAGGTCATCAGGCCCTTCAATCCGTTGTTGTAGGTGTTCCAGGCCTGCGACACCAGGTTGGGCGACATGTGGCCACCCCCGGCGCCCGGTTGCGCCGGCAATCCCGGGACCTGCTTGTCGTAGGGAACCCGGATCGTGGTGCCCTGGACGACCAGGCCCCTGTTCAGGCAGTCCGTCTGCGCGGTGAACCCTTCGACCGTGCCGGCGGAGTACGAGTCGCCGGAGCACCCGTACATGCTGCCGTTGTAGTACTGCATGTTCAGCCACCAGAGCCGGCCGTTGTCGGCGTACTTCTTCACGATCGGCAGGTAGGCGCCCCAGATCGAGCCGTATGTCACGCTGCCCCCGGTGACGTAGGCCGTCTCGGGCGCCATCGTCAGGCCGAAGTTCGGGGGCATCCGGGCGAGCACGCCGTCGATGATGTGCACGAGGTTGGCCTGCGAGGTCGACAGCTCGTTGATGCTGCCGCTGCCGACGAGGCCGGTCTCGATGTCGATGTCGATGCCGTCGAAGTTGTACGTCTTGAGAATCGGGACCACGGTCTCGATGAAGCGGTCGGCGACCGTACGGGAGCTGAGGTCGATACCGGCCGCCGCACCGCCGATGGACATCAGGATCGTGGCACCGGCCTCCTTGGCCTGGCACATCTCGGCCGGGGTCGCCACCTTCACCGTCGCGTCCATCCCGTCCTCCCACAGGACGGTGCCGTCCGAGCGGATGACCGGGAATGCCGCATTGATCACGTTGTAGCCGTGATCGCGGATACGGGTGTCAGTGATCGGAGTCCATCCGAACGGCGGGTGAACGCCGTTCGCCGCGCCGTCCCAGTTCTCCCAGTACCCCTGGAGCACCTTGCCCGAGGGCTTCGACTTGACCGCGCAGGTTCCGTCCCGCGGTGCGCTCGGCGCACTCGGTGCCGCGGCGACCGGCATCTGCACGGCGAAAGCCATCGCCAGGCCGACCACCAGCAGACGTGCCGTCCGACCCATCATGCTGCGCTCCCTCGCATGCCGGTGACCGCATTCTGCGTAACACGCTTTGAACGTAAGTTGGTCCAGACCTATCGTCAATAGGTCTGGACCAACCCGGGGCGTTGTCGCCTCCAGGACGTGGTCAGCAGGCCGGTATCAGCCGACAGGCGGGGACTGACCCGCCCACACCCGTCCGAGGTCACGGTCAGTCGTCGAAGTGCGTTTTGGAACCGGCGGTGGACGTGGTGGTACCGGTCGCCAGCAGCAGAGCGCGGTCGTTGATGGCCGGACGTCCGTCGGGCAGGACGTTCAACTGCCGTGTGGATTCATAGACATAAGGAATCGCGCCCGCTCCTGCCCGGCGGTGATGACGTGCTGCCGCGCGCCGGGGGCAGGATTCGGCGGTCCGGCCACGCGGTGTTCGTCTCTCGAACGCCGAGCACGTTAGAGGTGTCCTGCGATCGAACACAAGGTCTTCACAAACGGATACGGAGTCAACTCACTTTCATCACAGGGGAGTTCGAGACGCGTAAGCACGATATCTCCGGCAAAGGCGGCGTAGGCCCGGCCTCATGGTTGGGACGGCGTACCGTCGCACGTGGCCGTCCACGGAGCCCACATGCACCAGGTCGGCCCGACGCCCCCTGGGCCGCGGCGTGCGGCGGATGCGGGCCGTGTGCTGGGGGAGTTCGTCATGGCCCTCACGCTCCACCGCGCCCGGGCCCGCAACCAGGCAGCCGGTCTCCTGGGAGCGGCGCGCCCACCCACTCCGCACGGTGAGGCACGTACGCTCGCGCATGGGGGTACGGCGTCAGGTGCCGCCGCGCACCATGCGCCTGAGGCCGATGAACTCGAGTTCGGCGAAGACCGCGACCACCACCGCTCCCACGATCAGGAACGCTACGCCGAGTCCGGTCAGCGGCGCCAGATCCCCGAACGCGAGGACGAGGCAGCCGATGCAGGAGAGCGCATTCACCGCGATCACCGTCCAGGCCAGGCCGCGCGGGATCGCGGGGTAGCCGGCGATGAGGGCCAGCGCTGCCGCCCCGCCGAGCTGGTAGAGCCCGAATCCGACCGACATCGCCACCGGCATCCCGGTGGGCGAGGTGAGTGCCCCGCTCGCGGCGATCAGTACGACGGCCATGACGGCCGTGCTCGCGCTGTCGATCCGTAGCACGGTGCGGAGCAGCCGCGCTGCGTCCCCGTCCACCACGGGGGCCGTTGCCGGCATGGTCTGCGTGGTCATCCCTGTCCCCTTCTCGCAGTCGTTTCGCCAGAACGGTGGCAGGGGCGCGGTCACCTCATCAATGACCTCCGAGGTCATGGCCGTACGCCGTGGCGCGGCTACTCTCGGCGGCATGAGCGCTGACACGGGCACCGGTCAACTCCCCCGCATAGGCGTGCTGTTGCGCGAATGGCGACAGCGCCGCCGGTTCAGCCAGCTGGATCTGGCGCTGCGGGCCGAGACCTCCACACGGCATCTGTCGTGCGTGGAGACCGGCCGCGCGCAGCCGAGCCGGGCGATGGTGCTGCGGCTGGCCGAGCACCTCGACGTCCCCCTGCGCGAGCGCAACAGCCTGCTGCTGGCCGCCGGTTACGCACCCGCGTACCGGGAGAGCTCCCTGGACGGCGAGGACATGCTGGCCGTGCGCTCGGCGCTGGACCTGCTCCTGGCCGGGCACGAGCCGTACCCCGCGGTCGTGGTCGACCGCTGGTGGAACGTGGTGACCGTGAACCGCGCGATGTCCGTGCTGCTCGACAGCACGCCACCGGGCCTGCTGGAGCCCGGCCGTCAGCAACCGCCGAACGTCATGCGGCTGGTGCTGCACCCCGAGGGACTGGGCTCGCGGTGCATCAACTTCGCTGAAGTACGCGCGCATGCGCTCGACCGGCTGCTCCATCAGGTCAACGCCACCGGCGACGCGGAGCTGCGCGCGCTGTACGAGGAAGTGTCCGCGTACGAGCTCCCTGCCGGGGTGGAGGCCGCGCCGGAGCAGGGGCGGCGGCCCCCTCACGTAGTGGTCCCGCTACAGCTGCGCACCCCGCACGGCGACCTGTCGATGTTCAGCACGATCGCCACCTTCGGCGCACCAGCCGACGTCACGCTGTCCGAGCTGGCGATCGAGTCCTTCTTCCCGTTCGACGCATTCACCGAGCGCGTCCTCAGGGAGCTGGCCGGAAACGCGCGCTAGGCGTGCGCTGCCGGGGGTGTCACCAGCAGCGCCCAGGCGCACGTGCCGTGGGGCGTGACGTGGACGCCGTACCGCCGTGCCAGGGCGTCCACCAGGGGGAAGCCGCGGCCGCACTCGGCGAGGTCCGCGTCCACGTCCACGTCCATGCCGGGAACGGAAGGGCCCGGAACGGAAGGGCCGGGAGCGGGCCGCCACCGGCCGCCGTCGTAGACCTCGATCCACACCTCCGGAGGGGCGTGGGCCAGCCGTACGCTGACGTCGGCGGCACCGCTGTGCCGCACGGCGTTGGTGACGAACTCCGTGACGATGATGCGCGCCGACTCGGCCAGGTCGTCGCCCGTCCGCCACGCCATGAGCTGTGCGCGGGCGAAGGACCTGGCCCGGTGCACCGCCCAGTCCTCGGCGGGCAGCGCGCAGAACGCCATAGCGCTGGGGTGCTCCGGACGCGGGACGGTGCGCTCATGCACCGCAGCCCGCGGGAGGCTCGGGTATCGGTCGAGGACGGTCATGGCAACTCCCTGCAAAAATAAGGACACGCGCGGACATCAGACGACGATCAGGGCCTCGAGCGTGCGCGGTCCGTGCACGCCTTCGACCCGGTCGAGTTCGATGTCGCTGGTGGCCGAAGGGCCGGAGACGAAAGTCAGCGGCCGGGCGGGATCCAGCCGGGCCAGAGCCTCCGGCACGGAGGCCACGATCTGGTCGGCCCGGATCAGGCACAGGTGGTAGTCGGGCACCAGGGTCAGGGCTCGCCGGCCCTGGCCGGGGCCGCCGTCGAGGACCAGCGTTCCGGTGTCCGCGATGGCCGCGGCCACCGTCGTCACCGTGCCGTCGACGCGGTCGAGTTCACGTACGGGCAGCCGCGGATCGTCGCTGAGCACCCGCTCCGGGGGCAGCCCGGCCCGCCACGCGGGCGGAAATCCGTGGGGCACGACGACGCAGCCCGCGCGGCGAGCGGCGAGAGCCTCCGCGACGGCCGCGGCCACTGCGCCGGAGGCCGCGCTGCCGGAGGCCAAAAAGCCGCCGGAGGCCGCGCTGTCGACGCCCGCCCCCACCGCTTCGGCGCCCCCGGCCACGTCGTCGGCGGTCACCAGCCGCACCACAGCCCCGTAGTCCGCCATCCGTTCCGCCAGCAGCTTCACCGCCGCCTGCGACCCGGTGGGCGGGGATCCGCCCCGGGAGTAGTGCCGGGCCACCGGCACGTCCTCCGGGCGCTCGCCCTCCGGTACGTCCGCCAGCGCGCGGCGTATGCGGTCCAGCACTTCAGTGCGTGCGTTCACGAGTGTGTCCTCCTCCACCAGGCCCGGAAGCTCTCCTCGGCCGGGAGCGGGGCGTCGCGGGCGTCGGTCCAGGCGGACAGCGGCCCCGGCAACCGGCGTACGCCCCGGCGCCCGCCCAGCAGCCGCCCGGCCACGGCCCCCACCCGCTGTACCGCCGCCAGCCGGGACGGACGGGAGAGCACCCAGCCCGCCACCGCCATCGCCGCCCGCTCGAGCCCCGGCACCCGGCGCCGCCTGGCACCGTCCACCACCCGGGCCCGCAGATGGACGAGCACCTCCGGGATATTGATCTTGACCGGGCAGACCTCGTAACAGGCCCCGCACAAGCTCGACGCATACGGCAGGGAGCGGTCCACCGGCGACGTCGCACCCCGCAGTTGCGGGCTGAGGATGGCGCCGATCGGGCCGGGATAGACGGACCCGTAGGCGTGTCCGCCGACCCGCTCGTACACCGGGCACACATTCAGGCAGGCCGAGCAGCGGATGCAGTTCAGCGCCTGGCGGCCGACCGGGTCGGCGAGGGTGTCCGTCCGGCCGCCGTCCAGCAGCACCAGATGGAAGGTGCGGGGACCGTCACCGCCCGCAGTCCCGGTCCAGGTCGAGGTGTACGGGTTCATCCGCTCGCCCGTGGAGGAGCGGGGCAGGAGCTGCAGAAAGACCTCCAGGTCCTGCCACGTCGGCACGACCTTCTCGATGCCGACGACGGAGATGAGGGTCTCGGGGAGCGTGAGGCACATCCGCCCGTTGCCCTCCGACTCCACCACCACCGCGGTGCCGGTCTCGGCCACCAGGAAGTTGGCCCCGCAGACGGCGACCTTCGCCCGCAGGAACTTCTCCCGCAGATGCCGCCGCGCCGCTTCGGCCAACTCCCGTGGATCGTCACTGAGTCCGGCGGGTGCGGCGGCGCCGTACTCCCCCATCGCGCGCAGGAAGATCTCCCTGATCTCCGCCCGGTTGCGGTGGATGGCCGGCACCAGGATGTGCGAGGGGAGGTCCTGCCCGAGCTGGACGATCAGCTCGGCCAGGTCGGTCTCGTACGCGGCGATGCCGGCCTCGGCCAGCGCCTCGTTCAGGCCTATCTCTTGGGTGGCCATCGACTTGACCTTGACCACCTCCCGCTCGCCCGTGCCGCGGACGAGGTCGGCGACGATCCGGCTCGCCTCCTCGCCGTCGCGCGCCCAGTGCACCTGGCCGCCTGCGGCCGTCACCCGCTCCTCGAGCTGGAGCAGATAGCGGTCCAGGTGGCGCAGCGTGCGTTCCTTGACGGCACGCCCGGCCTCGCGCAGCTCCTGCCAGTCGTCCAGCTCGCCGACGGCCTCCGCCCGCTTGTCCCGGATGGTGGCGGTGGCGTGGGCGAGATTGCTGCGCAGCTGCGTGTCGGCGAGAGCCGATCGTGCCGCGTCCGGGAACGCCGGCATACCGAGGAACGTCCGGCCGCTCATGCGGACTTCACCCCTTCCGCGCCGCACTGGGCAGGACGGGGCGGCCCCGTCCTGCCCACCACCTGGACCGACTCGCTGGAAGCGGCGGACGAGGTGGACGCCGTGGACTCGGTGGAGGCGAGGATCTCGGCCAGGTGCACCGTGCGGACGCCCGTGCGCAGCCGGGAGAGCATCCCGCCGATGTGCACCAGGCAGGAGTTGTCGCCCGCGCACAGCACCTCGGCTCCCGTGTCCAGCGCGTGCCGCACCTTGTCCGCGCACATCGCCACCGACGTGTCGGCGTTCTTCAGAGCGAAGGTGCCGCCGAAGCCGCAGCACTGCTCGGCCGCGGGCAGCTCGACCAGATCGATGCCGCGCACCGCGCGCAGCAGCGCCAGGGGCCTGTCGCCGATGCCGAGCGCGCGCAGCCCGTGGCACGTCGGGTGGTACGTGACCCGGTGCGGGAAGTGGGCCCCGACATCGGTCACGCCCAGGACGTCGACGAGGAACTCGGAGAGCTCGTACACCTTCGGCGCTGCGCTCACCGCCGCGGACAGCCGGCCGTCGTCGTCCGCCGCGCCGGCCACCCGCCCGTGGTACTCGCGCACCATGGCGGCGCACGACCCCGAAGGCGTCACCACCGCGTCGTAGCCCGCGAAGGCACCGGCGAAGCGCCGTACGAGCGGCACGCACTCCCGTACGTAACCCGTGTTGAAGTGCATCTGCCCGCAGCAGGTCTGGGCCTGCGGGAACTCCACCTCGCAGCCCAGCCGTTCCAGCAGGCTGACCACCGCCCGGCCGGTCGCCGGGGCGAGGGTGTCGTCCAGGCAGCTGATGAACAGCGCGATCCGCATGATTCCTCCGATGCGCGGGCGCCGTGCGGCGGCGCCCGCGGGGATCTAGGGGAGCATCCAGGCGAGGACGCCCGACTGCAGGAAGACCAGCACGCACATGGCCAGGAGGAGCAGCAGGCTCCACTTGATCGCGCCCCGGAACAGGACGGACTCCTTGCCGACGAGGCCGACGGCGGTGGCGGCGATCGTCAGATTCTGAGGGCTGATCATCTTGCCGACGACCCCGCCTGAGGTGTTGGCCGCGACGAGCAGGGTCGGATCGAGGCCGGCCTTGTTGCCCGCGGCCTGCTGGAGGGTCGCGAACAGGGCGTTGGCCGAGGTGTCCGAGCCGGTGACGGCCGTGCCCAGCCAGCCCAGTACGGGAGAGAGGAACGCAAAGGCAGCGCCCGTACCGGCAATCCACGTGCCGATGGTGATGGTCTGTCCCGACAGGTTCATCACGTAGGCGAGAGCGAGGACGGATGCGACGGTGAGCAGGGCCCAGCGCAGCTTGGCCACGGTGGCGGTGAACTCGCGGGCGGCGGCCGCCGGGCTCACGCGGTAGACGGCGGCGACGACGAGGCCGGACAGCAGGAGCAGCGTGCCCGGCGAGGACAGCCACGGGAAGGTGTAGACGGTGGTGGTCGACGGCTCGCCCGCGGCCGTGAGGACCTGGCCGTCGAGACCCGGCCAGCTGATCTTGAGATCGCTGGACGCCAGGAACTCCTTGACCGGCTCCCACAGTTTCGCCAGGGAGAAGACCGCGATCACGATGAGGTAGGGCAGGAAAGCCATGACGACCCGGGAGCCGCTGGCGCGGTCCTCGGGGGCCGCTGTGCTGTCCGCCGCCGAGCGCGTACGGGTCGTGGCGCCGGAGACGCCGGAGCCCGGCCCGCCCGGGGCGCGGCCACGGTGCGGTCCTGCGCCCGCGCCATCCGCCGGCTCGTCCCCGCCGGCGGTGCCGACGGACCCGGAATCGCCGTCGCGCGCCAGGGCTGCCCTGGCCTCGTCGCCGCCCCGCGGCCGCCAGACCCGGAGGAAGAGGACGATCGCCGCCAGAGCCGCGAGCGAGGCGATGATGTCGGTCAGCTCCACCGAGATGTAGTTGGCGCTGACGAACTGGGCGAGCGCGAACACGACACCGCACACCACCGCCACCGGCCAGGTCTGGCGGACTCCGCGCCGGCCGTCGACGAGCGCCACGAGCAGCAGCGGCACGAAGAGGGCGATCAGCGGCGTCTGGCGGCCCACGTAGGCGCCGATGTCGGTGTACGGGATCTTGGTGAGGTTGCCCGCCGTGATGATCGGAATCGCGATCGCGCCGAACGCGACGGGTGCGGTGTTCGCGACCAGAACGGTGATCGCCGCCCGTACGGGGGCGAAGCCCAGCGCCATGAGCATGACGCCGGTGATCGCCACCGGGGCGCCGAATCCGGCGAGCGCTTCGAGCAGGCCGCCGAAGCAGAACGCGATGATCACGGCTTGGACCCGCGGATCGTCGCTGATCAGGCCGAAAGCCCGGCGAAGATCCTCGAAGCGACCGCTCACCACGGTGAGTTGATAGACCCAGATCGCCGTGACGACGATCCACATGATCGGGAACAGGCCGAAGGCCGCTCCCTCACTGGCCGACAGGGCCGCGAGGCCCGCGGGCATGTCGTAACAGGCCACGGCGACGGCGACGGCCACGGCGAGTGATGCGAGGCCGGCCCAGTGCGCCTTCAGCCGGAACCCGCCGAGCAGGACGAAGAGCGTAAGGAGCGGGAGCGCGGCGAGGAGCGAGGACAGGGCAAGGCTGTCGGCGACGGGGGACAGATCAGGCTGGTACATGCGACCCTCACATTGGTCAGACCATGCTTTGGATATCTCACGCTAAGCACGCTCGGGGAACCGTGTCCAGAGGTGTGTCACAGAAATTTCGCTTGGTCCGACCAAGCATCGGGTGCCTCAAGCTATGATCGGATGCGAGCGGGGGCTCACCCCCGACCCGCAGCGATGAGGAATCCATCGGCTATCGATGCGGCCATCACCGGGTGAAAGGGCTTTCCATGGCTCAGACGACCGCGGCCTGGGAGCCAGTGCCGCGATCCCGTACCTTCGAGCTCGTCCTCGCCCGGATCGAGGAGCAGATCCTGGCGGGCAACCTGCGCGTGGGAGACCGCCTGCCCCCGGAACGGGAGCTGGTCGAGCTGCTGGGCGTGAGCCGCGCCGCCGTACGGGAGGCGCTGCGGGTGCTGGAGGCCCAGGGCGTGCTGCGTTCCCGGGTCGGGACGGGCCCGGCGTCCGGCAGCGTGATCGCCGCCATGCCCAGTGAGGGCCTGACCCAGCTCCTCCGCCTCCACATGGCGCTGGCCAATTTCCCGCTCGGCGACGTCGCCGAGGCGCGCGCCACGCTGGAGCGGTCGAGCGCCCGCCTCGCGGCCGAGCGCGCCACCGAGGACGATCTCGCCCGCATGCGCGAGCCCCTTCTCCGTATGGATCAAGGGGGACTGGCCCGCGAGCAGTTCAACGACAGCGACACCGAATTCCACGTCGCCATCGCCGAGGCCGGAGGCAACCGGCTGATGGCCGACATGACGATCGCCGTCCGCAACGCGGTACGGCACACCCTGCTCTCCGCGTTCAACAAGCTGTCGGACTGGGAAGCCGTCCGCGCCCGTCTGCGGGCGGAGCACCACGCGATCTACGACGCCGTGGTGGCGAAGGACTCCGAGCTGGCCGGGAACCTCGTGGAGGCGCACATCCGTGGCTTCCACAAGGACATCGTCCACACGGTCCTGGAGACCCCGGAGAGCGCGGCGGAGTAACACAAGGCCGGGGGCGGCTCAGGCGGGCCGCGACGCCCGGGAGACCCGCGACGCCCCGCATGCCCGCGACCCCGGCGACCCCCGGGTTCCCGGCCGGGGCCCGCGGGCCCGGGCACGCCGGGGCCGCCCGGATCGTGGCACAGCTCGGCGGCGCGCCGTTCAGCCTGCCGAAGCCGGGGCGGGAACGGCGTGCGGACTGCGCTCGTCGCCGCTCCCGGGCACCGGCTCGGATGCGTCCGCGCCGAGGCCGGTGATGCGGTTGCTCGCGTCGACGTGGACGACCCGCGGACGGAGGCGGCGGGCCTCGGCGTCGTCCACCTGCGCGTAGCTGATCAGAATGACCAGGTCCCCCGGGTGTACGAGATGGGCCGCCGCTCCGTTGATCCCGATGACGCCGGAGCCGCGCCGGCCCTCGATGACGTAGGTCTCCAGGCGAGCACCGTTGTCGATGTCGACGATGTGGACCAGCTCACCGGGCAGCAGGTCGGCCGCCTCCATGAGGTCGGCGTCCACCGTGACCGATCCCACGTAGTGCAGGTCGGCCTCGGTCACCGTGGCGCGGTGGATCTTGGACTTGAACATGGTGCGCAGCACAGCGTCACACTCCTGACAGACAAGGGTCGCGCCCCCGGACCGGGGTACGCGCCGATGACGCCATGCTAAGGGCACGGCGGGCCGTACGGGAGCCGTGGGGCACCCCGCCCGCCCGTCGCCGGAGGTCAGGGGTGGGCCGCGAGCTTGCGGGCGGAGGGCGGACGGGCCACCGGCGCTGCTGGTGGCCCGTCGCGATGTCCGGCGATGCCGAACGCTTCCGCGTCAGGGATACGTCTCAGGAATACGTGTCAGGAATACGTCTGGCCGTAGCCGTACGGGAACAGCGCCTCCTTGCCGTCGCCGTCGTTGATCGGCTGCTGGCTCGCGGTCCGCATCCAGGTCACCGGCAGCTTGCCCGTCGGCCTGTAGTCGCCGAACAGGACGTCCGCGACGCCGTTGCCCTCGGTGCCCGGCAGCCATGCGGCCACCAGCGCGTCCCACGACGGCAGTTCGGAGGCGATGTCCAGCGGGCGCCCGGAGACGAGGACCACGACCACCGGCACGCCCGATGCCTTCAGCCTGGCCAGCGTGTCGAGGTCCTCGCTGTCCAGCCCGAGCCCCTCGGGACGGTCGCCCTTGCCCTCCGCGTAGGGCGTCTCGCCGACGACGGCGATGGCGGCCTTGTAGCTGCCGTCGATGCCGTTGCCGTTGCGGTCGTATGTGACGGCCGTGGCGGGTGACACGGCCGAGCGTATGCCCTCGAGGATCGTGGTTCCCGGTGTGATCGGGCCGCTCTTGCCTTGCCATTCGATGGTCCAGCCACCGCTCTGGTTGCCGATGTCGTCGGCGTTCTTGCCGGCCACGAAGACCTTGTCGGCGGTCTTGGGCAGCGGCAGTACGTCCTTCTCGTTCTTCAGCAGGACCTGCGACTTGCGCACGGCCTCACGGGCAAGCTGTCGGTGCTCCGCGCTGCCGACCGTGCCGGTGTACGAGCGGTCGGTGTACGGATTCTCGAACAGCCCCAGCTCGAACTTCTTCGTCAGGATGCGGCGGTTGGCGTCGTCGATACGGGACATCGGCACACGGCCCGCCTCCACCTCGGACTTGAGCGTCGTGATGAACGTACGCCACTCCTGCGGCACCATGATCATGTCCAGGCCCGCGTTGATCGCGGTGCGCACCTCCTCGGCCGTGAAGCCGGGCCGCCCGTCGATCTGGTCGATGGCGTTCCAGTCCGAGACGACGAAGCCCTTGAAGCCCAGCTCGTTCTTGAGAACGTCGGTGATCAGGTGGCGGTGAGCGTGCAGCTTCAGCCCGTTCCAGCTGCTGTAGGAGATCATCACCGAACCGACGTTCCTGGCCACCGCCTCGCGGAAGGGCGGCAGGTGGGTGGCGCGCAGCTCGGCCTCGCTCACCTCGGTGTCGCCCTGGTCCTTGCCGCCCGTGGTGCCGCCGTCACCGACGTAGTGCTTGGCGGTGGCGAGCACCGAGCCGGGGTCGTTGAGCTCGGCGCCCTGGAGCCCGGTGATGAGCGTGGTCATCGACGTGGCGATCTCGGGCTTCTCGCCGTAGGACTCGTACGTCCGGCCCCAGCGGTCGTTCTGCGCGACGCACAGGCAGGGGGCGAAGTCCCAGTCGATGCCGGTTCCCGAGACCTCCTCGGCCGTGGCCCTGCCGATCTGCTGCACGAGTGCCGGGTCGCGGGTGGCGCCGAGGCCGACGTTGTGCGGGAAGATCGTCGCCCCGTGGACGTTGTTGTGGCCGTGCACCGCGTCGACGCCGTAGATCATGGGGATGCCGAGCGGGGTGGCCATCGAGGCGCGCTGGAAGTCGTCGTACATGTCGGCCCAGGCGGTCGCCGTGTTGGGCGACGGGGCCGAGCCGCCGCCGGACAGCAGTGAGCCGAGACGGTAGTCGGTGAGATCGGCGGCGGTGACTGCGTTCCGCTCGGCCTGTGTCATCTGGCCGATCTTCTCGTCGAGCGACATTCTGCCGAGCAGGTCTTCGACCCGCTCCTGGATGGGCCGGTCCGGGTCCTTGTAGGGCGGCTCGATCGCGGCCGACGCGGACGCGGACATGGACGCGGGGACGGTGACGGCCACGGCCGTCAGCAGCGCGGCCACGGCCGACAGCAGCAACCGACCGCGCCGGCGTGGGGGGTGGGCCATCGCATGAGTAAGAGACCTCCTGGGCGAACGCTTCCGGGCATGGGCACGTCCGTGGGGGCGCAGGACGGAACGCGCGCGACGGGACGCGCGCGGCACCCTAGTGGACCGGGGAACGCGTGGTCTAGACCAGAATCGGAGTCCCACCACCGCCGCGGCCGCCACGCGCCGGCTCGTCGCGCGAAGCGGGGCAGTATAGGGCCGCGGCCACTCCTCAGGATGTATCTGCGCCATGGTCCTCTGTCTGACGGTTAGTCGGGGGATACGCTGAGTCAAGAGCAAAGAGCGATATCGCCGACGTGCATGCTCACCGCGCCGGGAGGAATCGGGTGGTCACGGACCGGTCCGAAACACAGCCAGCCGTAACCCCAAAGATGGACGAGGAGCCGCGCGTGCGGGCCGCGCGGATCGTCCCGAGGACACTTGAGCGAGATGCCGAACTGGTCGTCGCAGCCGCGGCGTTGGATACCGTCAGCGGCCGTTCGGCGACCGGTGCGGTGCCCCCCTCCCCCTCCGCACGCCGCGGCGGCCTGCTGGCCTTCACGGGACCGGCCGGAGCGGGCAAGACGACCCTCCTGGAGGAGGTGCGCGGCCTCGCGGCCGCCCGCGACTGCACAGGGCTCTTCGCCAAGGGCGGCGAGCAGGAGAAGAGCCTCGCCTTCCATGTGGTGCGGCAGTTGTTCCAGCCGCTGCTGGCCTCGTACTCCGAGAGCGAGCGCCGCGAGATGCTCGGCGACTGGTACGGCATCGTAGGCCCGTGTGTCGGCCTGTGCCCCGCCGCGGGGGGCGCGGTGCCGGACCCGGAGGGCGTGCGGGACGGGCTGGACTGGGTGGTGACCCATGTGGCGGTGCGGCGCGGACCATTGGTCCTCGTCGTCGACGACCTTCACTGGGCGGACGCGGAGTCCCTGGCGTGGCTGACGTCCTTCGCCGGGCGGGTGGAGGAACTGCCGGTGCTGCTGGTCGTCGCCTACCGCAGGGACGAACTCCGCGAGAATGCCCGCGCGTTCGGCGACATGGTCGTGCGCAACCGGGTGCGTCCGCTGGACCTGGCGCCGCTGACGCCGGCCGCCGTGGCCGATCTGATGCGCGAGGCGCTGGGCACCGAGGCCGACGACGACTTCTGTCACGAAGCCTGGCTGGTCACCGGCGGCAACCCCTTCGAGACCGTCGAGCTGGTGGCGAAGGTGCGCGACCGCCGCCTGGCCCCCGCGCGGGAGAACGCCTGCGCCCTGCGGGACCTCGCGGCCGAGACCAAGGACGGCGGCCTGGTGGAGCGGCTGGAGCAGCTCGGCTCGGTCGCGGTGCGGCTGGCCTGGGCCGTGGCCGTCCTCGGCTCGGAGGCGACCTTCGGCCTTGCCTCATCCCTGGCGGCGCTGGGACAGGCCGAGGCCGCGGAAGCGGCGGACGTGCTGCGGACCGAGCGCATTCTGACGTACAGCATGAAGCCGGAGTTCGTACATCCGCTGATCGCGACGGCGGTCTACCGCGCCATCCCGCCCGCAATGCGGGTGGCGCTGCACGGCAAGGCCGCCTGGGAGCTCGTCGAGGCGGGCGAGAGCCCGGCCGCGGTGGCCCGCCACCTGCTGGAGACACAGCCGGAAGGCGATGCCTGGGTGGCGGAGCAACTGCTGGAAGCCGCCCGGGAGTACGTGCGCCGCGGCGCTCCCGGCGCCGCCCGCCGCTGCCTGAGCCGCGCCCTGCGCGAGCCTCCGCCCGCGGGTCTTGCGGCCACGGTGCTGTACGAACTGGGTTCCCCGGGGCTGCTGCAGGACCCGGCGGCGACGGTGAACCTCTTGCGGGCCGCGCTGGAGGAGCCTGATCTGTCGCCGGCGCTGCGGCAGAGCATCGTGATCCGTATCATCCGGACGCTCGCGTACTGCGACCGGCTGACCGAGGCGGCGGATGTGGCGATCCGGGAGGCCCGTTCCGCCACGGACTCGCGCGTGCGCCTGCGCATGCTCATGGAGCACTTCATGGCGGCGAGCTTCACCTCCGAAGACCGCGAAGCCCCGGCCCTCTCGCGCCGGCTCGCCCACCTCACGCGGCGGCTGACCGGCAGGAGCCAGACGGAGCGCTATCTGTTCGGGCTGCGCGGGTGGGATGCGATGGTGCGCGGCGAACCGGCGTCGACCGCGCTGGAGTACGCGGAGCGGGCGCTGGGTCCTGAAGGGATGACCTGGACGGACGAGGAGTGGAGCTTCGAGGTGCCGTCGCTGGTGGCGCTCACCTTTCTCTACTGCGACCGCCCGGACCGGGCCGAGGAGCTGTACGCGGGAGCCATCGCGGAGTACGAACGGCAGGGCTGGCGCGGGATGCACCTCGCGCTCGGCTACAGCCTGCTGGGCTTCATCCGCTTCTGGAAGGGCCGACTGACCGACGCCGAGGACTTCGTACGCGCCGGGCTGCGGCTTGCGGACCGGCTGGGGCCCGCGGGCACCCCGGCGCAGTGGTACGCGGTGGCGGGCCTGATCGAGATCCTGATGGCCCGTGGGGACACCGCGGCTGCCCAGGAGCTGGCGGCGGAGCGCCGGTTCGGCAAGCCCTTCCCTTCGGCCGTGACGCTTCCCGACGCCCAGACCGTCCACGGCGAACTGCTGCTGGCGCGCGGCATGCACAAGGAAGCCGCCGAGGAGCTGTCCGAGGTGGGCCGCCGCCTCGACCTGCGCGGTATGCGCAACCCCGCCTGGGTCCCCTGGCTGCCCAACCTGGCGCTCGCCTCCGGGACGACGGACGCCGCGCGGGCGCTGGAGCTGGCGCAGGAGGCGCTGCGCCGCGCCGAGCGGTTCGGTACGGGGACGGCGGTGGGACAGGCGCTGCGCGTGCTCGCCCGGTTGACCGAGGGACCGGAGGACATCGCCCATCTGCAGCGGGCCGTCCGGGTGTTGGAGCTGGCGCCCTCGGGGTACGAGCTCGCGCGCGCTCTGGTCGAGCTCGGTACCGCGCTGTGCCGCGCGGGACGCCTCGCGGAGGCCGCCGAGCCCTTGCACCGGGGCGTCTGCCTGGCCGGGCAGTGCGGGGCCGGAGGTGTCGCGGCGCAGGCACGCGACGAGCTGGTGGCGGCTGGGCTGAGGCCGCGCCGGTTGGAAACGCCGCGGCACGAGTCGCTCTAGCAAGGCGTGCGTCCAGTCGCACGGCGCACGTTGAGCGATGCGCGCCGTGCCGTGCGCCACCTCGTCGATCCTGTCGCGCCAAGGGGCCGGGTCCCCGGTTTCCCCCAGCGCCGTGCGGTGAAGGTTGAGGGCGTAACCACGAAGAGTGTTAAACACATCACTCTCCGCCCCTGCCTCATCTCGCTCCCTAGGAGGGGGCCATGCGCGCTGCTGCGGCAGATGCCGAGCGCCAGTCCCTGACCACCCCCACCGATGCCGTACCGGACCTGACGGAGATCCGGCTGGCGGTCGACACCGTGCTCGCGGAGTTCCTGGCGGCCAAGCGCCGTTCCGCGAGACCACCGCTCCAGGAACTCATCGACACCTTGGACGGCTTCATCTCCATCGGCGGCAAGCGGATCCGGCCGGTGATGTGCGTGTGCGGCTGGCGCGCGGCGGGTGGTGAGGGAACACCCGAGCAAGTGGTGCGGGCCGCTGCGTCGTTGGAGCTCTTCCACACCTTCGCCCTCATCCATGACGACGTCATGGACGACAGCGGCACCCGGCGAGGGCACCCCACCGTCCACCGGTCGCTGACCCACCGCCACCGCAGCCAGGGCCGCCCCGGAAACGCCGACCGGTTCGGTGTGAACGCGGCCGTCCTGCTGGGCGACCTCACACTGGCCTGGTCGGACGAGCTGCTGCACACCAGCGGACTCACGTTCGGCCAACTGCGCGCAGCCCTCCCGGTGGTGGACGCGATGCGCAACGAGGTCATGTACGGCCAGTACCTCGACCTGCTCGGCACCGGCAGGCCGGCCGGGGACGTCGCCCACGCCCTGGAGGTGAACCGCTTCAAGACCGCGAAGTACACCGTCGAGCGACCGCTGCACCTCGGCAGCGCGCTGGCCGGCTGCGACAGCTCCGTCACGGACGCCTGCACCGCGTACGCCCTCCCGGTCGGAGAGGCCTTCCAGCTGCGGGACGACCTCCTGGGAGCCTTCGGCGATCCCGCGGCGACCGGGAAACCCGCCGCCGACGACTTCCGCGAGGGCAAGTACACGGTCCTGATGGCCCTCGCCGTCGCGCAGGCCACTCCCTCCCAACTCCGGCTTCTGCACGCACTGGTGGGCCGCTCCGATCTCACCGGGGAGGAAGCCGACGCCGTACGGGCCGTCCTGGAGGCCACCGGTGCCCGGCTCGCGGTCGAGGGCATGATCGCCCGTCGCTGCCGCCGGGCTCTGGCCGCCCTCGACCGCGCGCCCTTCCCCGAGGCGGCCACCGTGCCCCTGCGCCAACTCGCTCACGCAGCCTCTGCGAGGACCTCATGACCGAATTCTTCCTGCCCGAGATGCCCCGGCTGCTGCCCGTCGCGTACCACCCCCAGGCCGCGCAGATCGAGTTCCGGTCCAACGGCTGGGTGCGCCGCCGGCTCGGCGGCTGCTTCGCCGGCGAGGAGGACCTGCTGTTCTTCCTGCGCCAGCGGAACGGGCTGTACGGACCGCTGACCGTGCCGGACGCCGGTGAGCAGCGGGCCCTCGACGTCGCCGACTGGTACCAGTACGTCACCGTCATCGACAGCTCCGTCTCGGACCGCTCGGCGCTGGGAGCCGACGAGGCCGCTGCCCGCGCGGTGTTCACCGGCATCATGGCCGACTTTCACGGCGAACGCGGCGGCAGCGAGGACTTCCCGTACGGCCTGGCGGGCAAGGACCTGTGGCGGCGGATCAGCCCGGGACTCTCTCCCGCGCAGATCGGGCGGTTCGCCGACGCTCTCGAGGGGTTTCTGCGCGGGTGCGCGACCGAGATCCGTTTCAAGCTGACGGACACGGTGCCGGATTTCCAGACCTGCATGGCCGTGCGCCTGGACAGCTTCGGCTGCGACTTCATCCGGCTCATGACCGAGTACGCGGCGGAGGTCGACATGAGCCCGTACGAGCCGCTGCTCGCCGAGGTGCACACCCACGCCATGCGGCAGATGATCATCGTCAACGATCTGCTGTCGTGGCGCAAGGAGCACGCGCAGGAGGACAAGATGACGCTGGTCCGCGTGCTCATCGAGCGCGAAGGGCTCTGTCTGCAAGAGGCAGTTGACCGGCTCTGTGAGCAGGCGGAGCACCACGAGAGGGCCTATATCGCGGCCCGGGACCAGGTACGGCACGGGCCGTACGGCACCCGCGTGGAGATCCTCGCCTATCTCGACGGCATGAATCACGTCATCGCCGGCAGCCAGGAATTCGAGTACCTCACCCCGCGCTACTTCGGCGACGGCTACGTCTGGGACGGCTCCGCCTCGGGCTGGATCAGCCTCACCGCCCCCGTCACCCGATTCCGTCCACAGCCCGACATGGCACCGGTGCCGGGAGCAGCCGACCGCGCGTGCTGTCACACGTGCTGACACCACCGATGACGAGGAGCAGAAGAGTGGCAGAGAGGTCACGCGAACGGCCGGGCACCGGCCCTACGACCACCGGGCCGACGACGCACGGCCGCACGGCCACCGGCACCCCTGCGCTGTGGACGAAGGGCACCGCTCCCGGCCGGATCCCGGTACTCGCCCATGCGATCCGTCTGCGGCGCCGCCCACTGGAGTTCCTGGCAGCCCTGCCCGTCCACGGGGACCTGGTCAAGGTGCGTCTCGGCTCGCACCGGGCGTACATGGTCTGCCGGCCCGAACTCGTACGCCAGGTACTGCTGGACCCGCGCACCTACGACAAGGGCGGCCCGCTTTTCGACAAGGTCCGACCGCTCGTGGGCAACGGCCTGTTCACCTCGGGCTGGGCGGAGCACCGTATGCAGCGCCGGCTGGTCCAGCCCGCCTTCCACCCCGGCCGGATGGCCTCGTACGCCGCCGTGATGTGCGAGGAGATCGACGCCACGCTCGGGGCGTGGCAGGAAGGCCGGGCCGTCGAGCTCAACGCGGCACTGCATGCCCTCACGGTCCGCGTCACCACGCGAACGCTGTTCTCCACGACGATCGACAGCCGGGCCGTTGAGGAGGTACAGCACTGTCTGCCCGTCATTCTCAGAGGCATCTACAAGCGCATGGTCGCGCCGATCGGGCTGCTGGAGAAGCTGCCCACCCCGGAGAACAGGCGCTTCGACCAGGCGCGCGCGAGGCTGCGCGCGGTCATCGAGGAAACCGTCCAGGGCCGCCGGAGCGCGCGGGCCGACAACGGGGACCTGCTGTCGATCCTGATCGGGACCGACGAGGAGAGCGGCGAGCGCTTCACCGACGAGGAGATCCACGACCAGGTCATGACCCTGCTGATCGCCGGCACGGAAACTACCGCGAGCGTTCTGGCCTGGGCTTTCCACCTGCTGGGTGAGAACGCCGAAGCCGAGCGGCAGTTGCTGGGCGAAGTCGACCGCGTCCTCGGGGGCCGGCTGCCCGCCTTTCCCGACCTGCCCGCCCTCGACTACGCCCGGCGCGTCGTTCTCGAAACCCTTCGCCTCTACCCGCCTGCCTGGCTGCTCAGCCGGATGGTCACCACCGCGACCGTACTCGCGGGACAGTGGCTGGCTCCCGGCACGACCGTCCTGTTCAGCCCGTACGTCCTCGGCCGCGACCCCCGTGTCTTCGCCGACCCCGAGCGCTTCGACCCCGACCGCTGGCTTCCCGAGCGGGCGTCGTCGGTGCCGCGCGGTGCGATGGTCGCCTTCGGCGCGGGCAGCCGCAAATGCGTCGGCGACGCCTTCGGCCTGGCGGAAGCGACCCTCGCGCTGGCCGCTGTCGGTACGCGCTGGCGGCTACGGCCCGCGCCCGGCAAGGCGGTTCGGCCGAAACCGGAAGCTGCCCTGGGCACCGGCCCCCTCCTGATGATCCCGCAGCCTCGGCGTCCCAGCGGCACCTCAGGGGGCACCTAGGAGTATCCGGTGGATCTCTCCCGCCCTCCCCTGGGGACACCTCCCGGGCCGACGACGCGACAACGGGCCTGCAGCTGGAGGAGGCCCGCGCGCCGCGTCGCGTACGTCGCGCGCGTCAGTGCGACTACACCCGAACAGATTCGGTCGAACATCACGAATACTCTGCGTAGTTGAGTGCGGAGCGCGGCGCGAGGGTCTGCGGGCGCAGGCCGCGCCGCTCAGCGCAGGCCCATGACGAGGGTGACGACGGCGCCCACCGCCCCCGCGGCGATTTCCAGACGGTCCGTCAGCTGCCGGGTCAGCCACAGTCCCCGGCCGCCCTCCCCCGCGAGCATCCCGGGCGGGTCGGGTGGAATGACGTCCTCACTGAAGCCGGGGCCGTGGTCGGTGACGCGGCAGTGCAGCGTGCCGTCGCCGCGGTAGAGGAGCAGGCGGCCGGCCCCGCCGCCGTGCTCGACCGCGTTGCACGCCACCTCGTGCACGGCGAGTACGAAGTCGCTCCGGCGCGGCTCGCCGAGACCCGCCCGTGCCGCGCACTCCGCCAGCCGCCGCCGCAGCATGGGTACGTCCTCGCCAACGAAGAGCAGCTCAAGCAACCGCTCCTGCGGAAAGCCCGCCAGATCGGCGCTCATGGCTTCAGTCACCTCGACCTCCGTCAGGGCCAGCCGCGGCGGTGCACAGCAATATGGAAACCGCGATCCGCATATGACGCTACTCGGCGTCATCATCAGACACCACGCGTCACAACTTTTGCGCCGACGCATACACATCTTGAACGGACGAACCACGAAGGCGATCGAAAGCGTCCTCCCGGTGTCCGGACGTGATCACCGGACTGGAACGGCCAACTTCTGGAGAGGACCCGGACATGGACATCGTCAGCTGGATAATCCTCGGCCTGATCGCCGGAGTCATCGCCAAGGTCCTGCTCCCGGGCCGCGACCCCGGCGGCCTCGTGGGCACCACTCTTATCGGGATCGTGGGGGCTTTTCTCGGCGGCTGGTTGTCGGCGCAATTCCTCGACCGGCCCGTGGAAAAGGACTTCTACGATCCGGCGACGTGGGTCGCCGCCATCGCGGGGGCGCTGGTCCTGCTGATCGGCTACCGGATCCTCTTCGGCCACTCACGCGATCGCCGCTGAGCGCCGAGCCGCCTGCGGCGGCCACGCCCTAACGGGCCTCGGGGTCCCGGTCCGAATCCCGCTCCCGCTCCGTGTCCCGGCCCCGGTCCGTGTCCCGGTCCCGGCCCCGGTCCGTGTCCCGGTCCCGGTTCGTGTCCCGGTCCCGGTTCGTGTCCCGGTCCCGGCCCATGCCCCGGTGCCCGCCCGGATCCGAATCCGGACCCGGGTTCCGGTCCGTCGCCCGGGCCGGAACCCCGTCCGGCCCGTCGCCCCGCCCCCGCCCCCGGCCCGCGTCCGCCGCCGATCCGGCAGCGCGCTGCAGCAGGTGACCGAGACCATGCCGGGTCGCCGCGATGACGACGCGGTCCTCGGGGCGCAGTACGTACCCGGGGTGCAGGTCCCACTCCAGTTCCGCCGGGCGCCCCTCCTCGCCGACCCGGAGCGGCAGGGACAGGTCGGGGCTGCGGTCCTCAGGAGCGGCCACGTCGAGCGCCATAACCCGCCACGCGCCGGGCCGGAAGGCCTCGGCCACCGTACGTCCCGCCAGCTCGGGGTGTCCGCCCACCTCCACCGCCGCGAAGAGCAGCACACGGCGCTGGACCGGGATGGCACCCAGGATCTGACGCCCCATCATCGCGCCCGCGAAGGAGGGCCCGGCCAGCGCCGAGACGCTGCGGCTGCGGGTCAGGGCCCCGGGGTAGGAGTCCCGGAGCGTGCGGTAGACGGTCGTGGAGAACTCGTCGTCGTACAGCCGCAGGACGACCCGCAGATCGGGCCGGATCTCGCGCGCGTACAGCACCGCCTCCAGGTTCGTACTGTCGCTGCTGGTCAGGGCGAGCATGACGCGGCTGCGCCGGATCTTGGCGGCCTCGAGGACCCCCTCCTCCGTCACATCCCCGATGACGACGGGCACCCGGCGGCTGCGGGCGAGCGCGACCCCGCGCGCGCCCTGGTCGCGTTCGACGCATACCACCGGGATGTCGAGCTCGCAGAGCCGGTCGAGGACGCGGGTGCCGACCTTGCCCAGGCCCAGCAGGACGACGTGCCCGGACAGGCCACGCGGCGGCCGGCGTACGGCGGAGGCCGCGCGGAAGGCGCCATAGCTCTCCAGGACGACGGCGAACAGCAGCGGCAGCATCAGCATTCCGGCGAACCCGGCGAGGAGCTGGAGGATCTGACGCCCACTGGACTCGTCCACGGCGGGGTCGCCGATCGCGAAGACGTCGAGGAGGGAGAGGTACGTGGCGTGCAGCAGGTCGTAGCCCGTGACCAGCCAGGTCAGGACCGCCAGCAGGGCGACCAGGGCGGTGAGACCGGCGCTCGCGAGGCGCAGCCTGCGGGAGAAGAAGGAGCCCAGCGGCAGGGATCCGATCAGCCGGGGCACGGCCGGCGAGGCCTGTTCCGTGCCGCTGCTGAGCGCTTCGAGCACGACGGCCGGGTGGGCCGAGTGCGTACGGGCCAGCGTCTCGTCGTCCGGGAGGAGCTGCGGCTCGTCGTCGTCGGTGGCGGCCTGCAGGGCGAGGGTGCACAGCGCGCCGCGGCTGTCGCGCTCGCCCGCTGTGCGGTCGGCGGCGCGCAGCATGAGGCCGTCGGCCTGCACGATCTTGGTGGTACCCGTGACGGCGGCCGCGGCGAGCGAGTGCGCGGCGGTGTCCGCGTCGGAGAGCACGGTCGTCGAGGCGTCGATCGCGCGGGCGTCGAGCCCCGGGGCCCGTACAGCGGAGGCCCGCTGCAGGAGCGCTTCGAGGTGCCGGCCCAGCTTGCGGTTGAAGAGGCGTACGACCAGCCGCAGTTCGGGGTTCAGGCGGCGGGCCCGCAGCGCGGCGTGGATGTTGGCCTGGTCGTCGCCGAGGGTGAGCGCGAGCGCTGCCGCGCCCTCCACTCCGGCCTCCAGCAGCGCCCCGTCGTCCGGCTCCGTGGCCTCGACGACCGAGACGGACACCTCGGAGCGGCGGGCGAGCGCGGCGATCTGGGGGCCGTGGCGGTGGCGTACGGACGGCAGGACGACCGTGACCTCCTCCCCGTAGACGGTGGCCAGTTCGGTGACGAGACGGTGCGCGAGCGCGTTGTCACCGCAGACGACCATGTGGCCGGACCGGGGGGCGCGGCGCGGAAACGGCAGCTGGAACGGCAGGGAAGGCACCCGATAGAGGATGCCTGCTCGTCCGACGAGACGTCATGGATCAAGCCAATTCGGCGAAGTTTTCGACCGCCTGGGTCTTTCCGGTGACAACGATCACGTCGCCGGGCCGGACCACGGTCTCGGCGGTCGCGTACGTGAAGTCGGCGCCCGGGCGCTTGATGCCGACGACCGTGATCCCGTATCTGCTGCGCACCCGGCTCTCGCCGAGCGGCACCCCGCCGACCGCGTTCGGGGCGATCGTCTTGATCAGCGCGTAGTCGCTGTCGAACTCGATGAAGTCCAGCATCCGCCCGGTGACCAGGTGGGCGACACGCTCGCCCATCTCGTGCTCGGGCAGGACGACATGGTGGGCGCCCACGCGTTCCAGGATCTCGGCGTGCTGGCGGCTCGCGGCCCTGGACCAGATGTTCGGTACGCCGACATGGGCGAGGTTGGAGGTGACCAGGATGCTGGACTCCAGGTCGGTACCGATGCCGACGACCACGCGGCTGAACTCGGTGATGCCCAGCTGGGTCAGCGCCTGCGGGTCGGTGCAGTCGGCGACCACGGCGTGGGTCAGGTCGCCGCTGAGCTGCTGGATGATCCGGGGGGCGGAGTCGACGCCGAGGACGTCCCAGCCCCGCCGCGTCAGCTCCAGGGCGAGGGAGCTGCCGAACCGGCCGAGGCCGATCACCGCGACCCGGGCCGCCACTTCCGGCTTGCGCATCCCGCGGCTGGCCCGGCGGCGGGCGCGGAACTTGTTCAGGTGCGTGCTAGCCAATGATCGGTCGCTCCTCGGGGAGTTGGTAGCGGCGGGCGCGCTCGCGCAGGGCCAGGGCCGAGGCCAGGGTGATGGGCCCGAGCCGGCCGATGAACATGAGGCCGATCAGGACGACCAGGGCGGGATCCGGCAGGTCCGGGGTGATGCCGGTGGACAGGCCGACCGTGGCGAAGGCCGAGACGGCCTCGAACAGGACGGCTTCGAAGGTCTCGTCCTCGGAGACGGTCAGCAGGACGAGCGTCGCCCCGATGACGCAGCCCACCCCCACGAGCGCGACGGTCAGCGCCTGCCTGAGGGCGGACGGCGCGATCCTGCGGCCCATCACATCCACCGCGGTGTCGCCGCGGGCCTCGGCCAAGATGGCGGCGGCCAGCACGGCGAAGGTGGTGACCTTGATGCCGCCCGCGGTGCCGGCGCTACCGCCTCCGATGAACATCAGGATGCAGGTGCCGAGGAGGGTGGCGGGTTCCAGCGCGGCGACATCGATGGCGTTGAAGCCCGCGGTGCGGCTCATCGCGGAGTAGAAGAAGCCGCTCAGGAGCTTGTGCGGCCACGAAAACGGTCCGATGGTCCCGGGGTTGGACCACTCCAGACCGAGTGTCAGCGCGGTGCCGGCGACCAGCAGCACGGCCGTGGTGGCCACCGTGAGCCGCGTGTGCAGAGACCAGCGGCGGGCCGCCGCGCCGCGGGTGCGCCGGCTGCCCCGCAGCAGCTCCAGCAGGACCGGGAAGCCGATGCCGCCGAGGATGACGGCCGCGGCGACGGGAAGGGTCACCCAGGGGTCGTCGGTATAACCCACGAGATTGTCCGCGTGCAGGCCGAACCCCGCGTTGTTGAAGGCGGATACGGCGTGGAAGAAGCCGCTGAACGCCGCCTCCCCCACCGTCCGCCCGTACCCGAACCGGAAGCGCAGGGCGAGGACCACGCCGAAGGCCAGCTCCACGGCGAGCGTGGTGGCGGCGACGCCGAGGAGCACCCGGCGTACGTCCCCGATGCCCAAGGTCTTCGTCTCCGCCTGCGCCGTGAGCTGCATCCGCAGCTTCAGCCGCCCGGAGACGAGCAGACCGAGCAGCGAGGCGAAGGTCATGATGCCGAAGCCGCCGACCTGAATCAGGCCGAGGATGACGGACTGGCCGAAGCCGCTCCAGTAGGTGCCGGTGTCGACGACCGCGAGGCCGGTGACGCACACTGCGGAGGTGGACGTGAACACGGTGGTCAGGGGGTTCGTGGCCGTGCCGTCCTGAGCGGCGAGCGGCAGGGTGAGCAGCAGGGCACCCGCGACGATCGCCAGGGCGAAGGCGAAGACACCGGCGCGGGCAGGGTGGGCAATCAGCCGGGACCACCGGGGCCGCCGCATCCACGCCGCACCTGTGGCCACCGCACCAACCCTTCTGCCACTCCGGCCGATCTCTCAGCGGTGCGCGTCACCCTACCGGCGCGCTGGGCGTTCTTCGTGGAGACATTCGCCCCGTTATGTTCCTCGTGGACGACGTCCCGGACGAGACGCTCCCGGACGGTCCGGACGGAAGGGAGCCGGCCATGCGCGCACGCGACCTGGCTGTGGAGTACGAGTCGGTGACCGTGGACAGCGACGCGCTCGACGCGGCCCGGCTGATGGCCGAGCACAGGCTGCCGGGGCTGCTCGTACTCGACGCGGTCGGCACGCCCAAGGCGATCCTGCCGGCCTCGCAGCTGGTGAAGGTGCTCGTGCCGCCGTATGTCATCGAGGACCCGAACCTCGCCGCGGTCGTGGACGAGCAGCACGCCGACCGGCTGGCCTCCGCGCTTCAGGGGCGGCGGGTCGGCGACTGCCTGCCGCGCAGCTTCCCCGAGCCGCCGATCGCCGCGCCCGACGACACCGCGCTCGAGGTCGCCGCCCTGATGGCGCGGGCGCGCAGCCCGCTGGTGGCGGTCTGCGAGAGGGACAAGGCGGGACTGCGTCTGCTCGGTGTGATCACCGCCTCCCATCTGCTCAACAGGCTGCTGGCGGTGGCCTCGTGAGGGGGGAGGCGCGAGCGGGGTGAACGACTGGCAGAGCTGGGCAGCGATCGCGATCTTCGCGGGCACGTACACCGTGATCATCGGCGAGTGGGTGCACCGGGTGGCCGCCGCGCTCGCCGGCGCCGGTCTGATGCTGGCGATCCGGGCGACCGACGACTCCTCCGCCTTCTACTCCGAGCGCAGCGGTGTGGACTGGAACGTCGTCTTCCTGCTGCTCGGGATGATGATGATCGTCGGGGTGCTGAAGAAGACCGGCATGTTCGAGTACCTGGCGATCTGGGCGGTGAAGCGCGCCCGCGCCAGGCCCTTCCGGGTGATGGTCATGCTGATCCTCATCACCGCAGTGGCCTCCGCCGTGCTGGACAACGTCACCACGGTCCTGCTGATCGCCCCCGTCACGCTGCTGGTCTGCGAGCGCCTCGGCCTGCCCGTCGTCCCCTTCCTCATCGCCGAGGTCTTCGCCTCGAATATCGGCGGAACCGCCACCCTCGTCGGCGACCCGCCCAACATCATCATCGCCAGCCGCGCCGGCCTGACCTTCAACGACTTCCTGGTCCATCTCGCCCCGCTCAGCGCCGTCCTGACGGTGGTGCTGATCGGCCTGAGCCGCTTCCTCTTCCGCACGTCCTTCGTCTACGACGAGAAGCGGGCGGAGGAGGTCATGGCCCTGGAGGAGCGCGAGGCGATCCGTGACCCGCGGCTGCTGATCCAGGGCCTGGCCGTGCTCACCGTGGTCGTGGCGGGCTTCGTGCTGCACCCCGTGCTGCACTACGAGCCGAGCGTGGTCGCCCTGCTCGGCGCCGGTCTGCTGGTCGCGGTCTCGGCGGCGGAGACGAGCGATGCGCTGAGCGAGGTCGAGTGGCCGACCCTCGCCTTCTTCGCGGGCCTGTTCATCATGGTCGGCGGCCTCATCGAGACCGGTGTGATCTCCGATGTCTCGCAGGCGCTCGCGGACGCGATCGGCGGTCATGAACTCGGCGGCTCGATGCTGCTGTTGTGGGCTTCCGCCGTGTTCTCCGGCATCGTCGACAACATCCCGTACGTGGCCACGATGGCGCCGATCACCAGCGACCTGGTACGGAATGTGGCGGGCGGCGACGATCACGTGCTGTGGTGGGCGCTCGCCCTCGGCGCCGACCTCGGCGGCAACGCCACACCGATCGGCGCATCCGCGAACGTCGTGGTGCTGGGCATCGCCGAGCGCAACCGCACGCCCATCGGCTTCTGGGAGTTCACCCGGTACGGGCTGGTGGTGACAGCCGTGACGGTGGGGCTGTCGGCGGGCTGGATCTGGCTGCGGTACTTCGTGGTGGCGTGACGGCCGCTCAGGAGCGCTCAGGAGCACTCAGGCGTAGGACCAGCCGGACCAGCGGCTCACGGTGATCGTGACGACCGGCCCCTCCGGGGGTCGGTCGTCGTACTGCGGGTACTTGGCGCGCAGCAGCCCCACGGGATGCGCCCGGCCCGCCTCGTCCTCCACGATCTCCGCGGTCCCGTCGGCGCGGGCCCACCACAGGGCGGACCAGTCGTCCGCGTAGTGATCGGCCAGCAGGGCGACGCGCTCGTTCTCCCGGATGTTGCGCAGCCGCCGGAGGTCCTGGCTGCGCTTGGGCTTGTGGTCGACGGCGAAGTGCAGCGCGTCGCCCTCCAGCGCGAAGGTGACGGGCACCAGGTGCGGCTGCCCGCCGCCGCTCACGGTGGCCAGGCGGGCGACCGGCGAAGCCCCGAAGCGCCGCCGCGCCTCGGCCGGATCGAGATTCATGCCCCGACCGTACGGGCGCAGCGTCCCGCCGCCCGGCGAACACGCGTCACGACACCACGTCCTTGGTGCGGAACCCGCGGAAGGCGAGGGCGAAGAGCACCAGCGCGTACGCCACCGAGACCGCCGTGCCCTTGATCATGCCGCCCCACTCCAGCTGCGGCTGGAGCGCGTCGGCCCAGGCGAACTGCCAGTGCGCGGGCAGGAAGTCGCGCCACGAGCCGAGCGCCGTGACCTGGTCGAGGACGTTGCCGACGATGGTCAGGCCCACCGCGCCGCCGACCGCGCCCAGCGGGGCGTCCGTCACCGTCGACAGCCAGAAGGCGAGGGCGGCGGTGATGAGCTGGCTGACGAAGATGTACGCGACGACGACCGCGAGCCGCGGCAGGGCCGTGCCCGGGTCGAGGGCGCCGCCGGTGGGGATCTGCAGGTCGCCCCAGCCGTAGGCCGCCGTGCCCGCAACGAGCGCGACCACCGGCAGCAGGACCATCGCCGCAGCGCTGAAGGCCAGCGCCACCGTGAGCTTGCTGAGCAGCAGCCGGGCGCGCGGCACGGGCGCCGCCAGCAGGTAGCGCAGCGAGGACCAGCTCGCCTCCGAGGCGACCGTGTCGCCGCAGAACAGCGCGACCGGCACCACCAGCAGGAAGCCCGCCGAGACGAAGAGGCAGGTCGCGGCGAAGTTCGCGCCGGAGGAGGTGGCCGTGTCGATCAGCGTCACCTGGCCGCCGTCGCGGTCCGGGTCGCCGCCGATGGCGAAGGCGGCGATCAGTATGAACGGCAGGGCGGCCAGCACCCCGGCGACCACCAGCGTGCGGCGGCGGCGCAGCTGGCGCATCGCCTCCACGCGCAGGGGCAGGGTGTGGCGCGCGCGGTAGCCGGGGGCCGAGTCCGCCTGTGCCGCCCCCGCCACGATGTCCCGTACGGTCATGAGCTGCCTCCTCCGATCAGGGTGAGGAACGCGTCCTCCAGGCGCCGGTGCGGGCCGACCCGCTCCACCGGGATCTCCAACCGGACCAGCTCGACGAGCAGTTCCGGGGTGGTGAGCCCGTCCAGCCGTACGAGCAGGCCCTCGTCACTGCGCACCGCGGAGCCGACGCCCGGCAGCGCCGCGACCTTGTCCACCGCGCCATCGGACGGCGGGCCGCCGGCCACACCCACCAGCAGCGTGTCCCCGCTGCCGGTGATCTCCGCGACCGGACCGGCGCTGACCAGCTGCCCGCGGTCCATCACGACCAGGTGCGTGCAGCTCTGCTCGACCTCGGCGAGGAGATGGCTGGAGACGATGACGGTCCGCCCCGCGGCCGCGTACCGGATCAGCACCTCGCGCATCTCGCGGATCTGCGGCGGGTCCAGGCCGTTGGTCGGCTCGTCGAGGATCAGCAAGTCCGGCAGTCCGAGCATGGCCTGGGCGATGGCCAGCCGCTGCCGCATGCCCTGCGAGTACGTGCGCACGGCGCGCTGCAGGGCGTCGCCGAGCCCGGCGATCTCCAGGGCCTCCTCGAGGTGCGCGTCCTCCGGCGGGCGGCCGGTGGCCTGCCAGTACAGGTCGAGGTTGGCCCGCCCGGACAGGTGCGGCAGGAAGCCCGCGCCCTCGACGAACGCGCCGACCCGCGACAGCACCGGCGCGCCCGGCCTGACGGCGTGTCCGAAGATGTGGATCTCGCCGCCGTCGGGCCGGATGAGGCCCATGAGCATGCGCAGGGTGGTGGTCTTGCCCGCGCCGTTGGGACCGAGCAGGCCCAGCACCTGGCCGCGCTCTACGCGGAAGGACAGCTCGCGCACGGCGTACCGGTCCGCGGACTTGGCGTACCGCTTGCTCAAGTCCGTGATCTGCAGCGGTACGTCCGCGAGCGCCGGGTCGGGGGCCGGGGTCGCGGTGCGGCGGCGGCCGGTGAGCAGCAGGGCAGCCGCGGCGGCCGCGCCCGCGAGCGGCAGGCCCCAGGTCCACCACGGCAGGGCCTCGTAGCCGGTCTGCACGTCCGGCGCGGTGGGCAGGGTCAGCGCGCCGCCGCCCCCGGGTCCGGCCTTCCCGCCCGCCCCGTCCAGAGCGATGGAGGACGTGGCGGGCTCGGCCGGGGACGCGTACGCGAGGTCGGTGGTGGCCAGCACGAGCCGCATCCGGTGCCCGGCCTGGAAGTTGTGGTCGACGGCGGGCAGCCGCAGCTCGAGCTCCCTGCCGTCCTGCGCGCCGGTGACGCGCACGGGCGCCACGAGCTGCGAGGGCAGCACGCTGCCGCCGTCGGGCCCGATGTCGTAGACCTTGGCGAAGAGCACGAGATCGTCCGTGCGGGCCTTGACCTTCACGCGCACGGACGGGGAGCCGGTGACGCGCAGGCCCGAGGGCAGGGGCCGGGATTCGAAACTCGCGAACTGGCCTGGGAAGTCGACGGACACGCCGACCCCGAAGGTGGTCAGCTGGGAGAGGCCGCCCGCGCCCGGCACGGCGGAGATCGCGGGCGGGTTGGCCCCGGCCGGGTTGTGGATCCGCTGCTCGCGGCCGGTCAGCGCGATCGTACGGGGCTGTGCGCCGTCGAGACCCGGGTAGCGGTCGCCGGTCGCGCCGCGCAGCTGGGCGCGGCCGTTGGTGGAGTCGATGCCGCCGGTGCGCGAGACGCGGAAGGCCGGGCCCGTGTCGGTGGCCTCTTCGCCCTTGAGGTAGCGGTCGAACCACGCCGTGACGCGCTCCCGCACCCGGTCGGTCTCCTGGTCACCGCCGTCGTGCCCGCCCGCGAGCCAGTCGACGGCGACGGGCGCGCCGTTGGCCCGGATCCGCTTGGCCATCGCGTCGGCGTGGTCGAGGGGGAAGAGGGAGTCGGTCTGGCCCTGGAGGATCAGCGCGGGCACCTTGATCCGCTCCCCGACGGCGGACGGACTGCGGTCCGCGAGCATCTCGCGCGCCTCGGCGTCCGGCTTCCCCGCGACGGCGACCCGCTCGTACATCTCGCACAGGGCGGTCTCGAACCGCCCGCATCCGGGGGCCGTTGAGCCGGGTCCTTCCGGCCCTTCGGTGCCGGCCTCGGCGGACGCGGCGCCGCCCTGCTGCCCGCCGCCGCCCGCGCCCGCGGGTCCCGCGCCGCCCGGGGCCTGGGCGCCGTCGTCGGAGCCGGGTGGGGTCGGGGCCGAGCCCGTGGTGAAGAAGATGCCGGCCCACAGGCGTTTGAACACCCCGTGTGGGAACAGCGCGTCGGCCAGGTTCCAGTACGTGTTCTGCGGGGCGATGGCGTCGACGCGCTCGTCGTACCCGGCGGCGAGCAGCGAGATCGCGCCGCCGTACGAGGCGCCTGCGACACCCACGCGCGGGTCGCCGCCGCCGTCGAGCCGCACCTCGGGCCGCTTCGCCAGCCAGTCGATCAGCATGCTGACGTCGGCCACCTCGTGGTCCGGGTCGTTGATGCCGATCCGCCCCGTGGACTTCCCGAAGCCGCGCGCCGACCAGGTCAGCACCGCGTATCCCTCGCGGGCCAGCTTCTCGGCCTCGCCGCGCATCCGGTCCTTGCTGCCGCCGAAGCCGTGCCCGAGGAGGACGGCGGGGCGGGGACCTGCGCCGGAGTCCGACGTGAAGAAGGAGGTGTCGATCCGCACCTCCTTCTCGCTGCCCGGCGATTCGGGCGCGGCGAGGATACGGTCCTCGCGTCGCACCGCCGCCTCACCGCCGGAGGCGACGGTCCAGGTGGCGGCCCCGGCGAGGACGGCGAGGACGGCGGCGCCGGCGAGCAGCCGCCGGCGCCGCGGGGGCTTGCCCGGCGCCCGGGGGCGGAGCCGGGGCCTGAGGCGGGGCCGGGGCATGCGGAGTTCCATGCTTCGGATCCTACGGACGCCACGTGACATACCGGCCGCCCCCGGGTCGGAATCCGGCATCTCCCTGAGGAGTAGACACGCCCAGCCGCATACCGCGGACGCGGTAGACGGACGGGTCAACGGGGCAGCGGTTCAGCGGTGCTCGGGGTTCTCGAAGTCGTAGCGGCAGCCCGCGTCCCACTCCGAGCGCTGGTTGCCGTACGCGGGGAAGCCGCCTGCGTCCTTCAGGAGCCCGGCCAGGTGGAGCAGGTTCCAGGTCATGAAGGTGGTGTTGCGGTTGGTGAAGTCGTTCTGCGGACCGCCGGAGTCGGTGTCGAGGTAGGACGGTCCCGGCCCCACCTCGCCGATCCAGCCCGCGTCGGACTGCGGCGGGATGGCGTAGCCCAGGTGCTGCAGGCTGTAGAGCAGGTTCATCGCGCAGTGCTTGACGCCGTCCTCGTTGCCGGTGATCAGGCAGCCGCCGGCGCGGCCGTAGTACGCGTACTGGCCGGCGTCGTTGAGGAGCGACGAGCAGCTGTAGAGGCGCTCGACGACGCGCTTGGTCACCGAGCCGTTGTCGCCCAGCCAGATGGGCCCCGCCAGGACCAGGATGTCGGCGGCCAGCACCCGCTCGTAGAGCTGGGGCCACTCGTCGCTCGCGGCGCCGTGCTCGGTCATGTCCGGCCAGACGCCGGTGGCGATGTCGTGGTCGGCGGCGCGGATCTGGTCCACCCGCACGCCTTCCCGCTCCATGATGCCGCGGCTGATGTCGACCAGGCCCTGGGTGTTGCTGGTCTCGGGCGACGCCTTCAACGTGCAGTTGATGAACAGCGCGCGCAGGTCGTCGTAGCGCCGCGGGGGCCTGGTCCGGCCTGCGTCGGCGGATGCGGTCACGGTCTCCTCCTCGGGTCGGCGCCCCCGCGCTCAGCTCACCACGCGGGGGTTGTGCCCGGGACGCGACACGGCCCGGCTTGCCGCCGGGCCGTGTGACGCGCTGCGACCGTTCGGCCGTCCGTGTCGTCGGTTGCGTCAGTGGTTCTTCGGGAAGCCGAGGTCCACGCCGCCGGCTGAGCCCCGGCCGGAGGCCGAATATTCAGCGGGGTCGGCCCAGCGTGTGGTGACGACCTTGCCGCGGGTGTAGAAGCGCACGCCGTCGTTGCCGTAGATGTGGTGGTCGCCGAAGAGGGAGTCCTTCCAGCCGCCGAAGGAGTGGTAGCCAACGGGGACCGGGATCGGCACGTTCACGCCGACCATGCCCGCCTGGACCTCCAGCTGGAACCGGCGGGCGGCGCCGCCGTCGCGGGTGAAGACGGCGGTGCCGTTGCCGTACGGCGAGGCGTTGATGAGGGCGACGCCCTCCTCGTACGTCTCGGCGCGCAGCACGCACAGCACCGGGCCGAAGATCTCGTCCTTGTAGGCGTCCGCGTCCGCCGAGACCCGGTCGAGCAGCGACAGTCCGATCCAGTGGCCGTCCTCGTAGCCCTCGACGGTGAAGCCGGTGCCGTCGAGCACGACCTCGGCGCCCTGCTCCGCCGCGCCGTGCACGTACGAGGCGACCTTGTCGCGGTGGGCCTTGGTGATCAGCGGGCCCATCTCGGAGGTCGGGTCGTCGCCTGGGCCGATCTTGACCTTCTCGGCGCGGTCGCGGATCTTCCGCACCAGCTCGTCGCCGGTCGCACCGACCGCGACCACGGCCGAGATGGCCATGCAGCGCTCGCCCGCCGAGCCGTACGCGGCGGAGACTGCGGCGTCGGCGGCCGCGTCCAGGTCGGCGTCGGGGAGGACCAGCATGTGGTTCTTCGCGCCGCCGAGCGCCTGGACGCGCTTGCCGTTGGCGGAGGCGGTGGTGTGGATGTAGCGGGCGATCGGGGTGGAGCCGACGAAGGAGACGGCCGCGACGTCCGGGTGCTCGAGCAGCCGGTCGACGGCGACCCTGTCACCGTTGACGACATTCAGCACACCGTCCGGAAGGCCGGCCTCCGCCGCCAGCTCGGCGAGCCGGATCGCGGGCGACGGGTCCTTCTCGCTCGGCTTGAGGACGAAGGTGTTTCCGCAGGCGATGGCGAGCGGGAACATCCACATCGGCACCATGGCGGGGAAGTTGAACGGCGTGATGCCCGCGACGACGCCGAGCGGCTGCCGGATCGCGGCCACGTCCACGCGGCTGGAGACCTGGGTGGACAGCTCGCCCTTGAGCTGGGTCGTGATCCCGCAGGCCAGCTCGACGATCTCCAGGCCGCGGGCGACCTCGCCGAGCGCGTCGGAGTGGACCTTGCCGTGCTCGGCGGTGATCAGCTCGGCGATCTCGTCGCGGTGGGCGTCGAGCAGCGCCCGGTAGCGGAAGAGGACCGCGGTGCGCGCGGCGAGCGAGGAGGTCCCCCAGGTCTCGTACGCGGCCTTGGCGGCGGCCACGGCGGCGTCGACCTCGTCGGCGGAGGCGAGCGCGACCCGGGTGGTCTGCGCGCCCGTCGCCGGGTCGGTCACCGGGCCGTAGGTGCCGGACGCGCCCTCGACGGACTTCCCGCCGATCCAGTGGTCGATGGTCTTCATGAGTGCGAAGCCTTTCTCGAGGGTCTGGGCGCGAAGGGTGGGGGCGCCGGTCAGAGGTGGCGGCGGCGGCCGGCTGCACGACGGTCGTACTCCTCCCGGGCCTTCACGGCTGCCGGGCGGGTGGCGGTCTCGGCTACAGGAACATCCCACCACGCCTGCGCGGCGGGCGCGCCGGACACTGTGTCGGCTGTTTCGGTCTCCACATAGACACATGTGGGGCGATCCGAGGCGCGGGCGGCGGCCAGCGCTTCGCGCAGCTCACGGACGGTCTTCGCGCGGAGCACGGCCATGCCGAGGCTGGCGGCGTTGGCGGCCAGGTCGACGGGCAGCGGGTCGCCGGTGTACGTGCCGTCGTCCGCCCGGAAGCGGTAGGCGGTGCCGAAGCGCTCGCCGCCCGTCGCTTCGGAGAGCCCGCCGATCGATGCGTAGCCGTGGTTCTGGACGAGGACGAGGTTGATGTTGATGCCCTCCTGGACCGCGGTGACGATCTCGGTCGGCATCATCAGATACGTGCCGTCGCCGACCAGGGCCCACACCGGGCGGTCGGGGGCGGCCAGCCGTACGCCGATGGCGGCCGGGATCTCGTAGCCCATGCAGGAGTAGCCGTACTCGAGGTGGTACTGGCGCGGGGACCGGGCCCGCCACAGTTTGTGCAGGTCACCGGGGAGGGAGCCGGCCGCGTTGATGACCACGTCCGCGTCGCCGACCACCGCGTCGAGCGCGCCGAGCAGCTGCGTCTGGCTCGGCCGTACGGTCTCGTCCGCGGCCCCGTACGCGCGGTCGACCTCCTGCTCCCAGCGCTCCTTGCCCGCGCGGTACTCGATCTCGTACAGCTGGTCGACGCGGTGGCCGCTCAGGGCTCCGGCGAGCGCTTCGAGCCCGGCGCGCGCGTCGGCGACCAGCGCGAGCCCGGCCATCTTGTGGGCGTCGAAGGGCGTGACGTTCAGGTTGAGGAACCGCACCGCCGGGTTCGCGAAGAGGGTGCCGGAGGCGGTGGTGAAGTCGGTGTAGCGGGTGCCGACGCCGATGACCAGGTCGGCCGCGCGGGCGAGGTCGTCGGCGACTGCCGTGCCGGTGTGGCCGATGCCGCCGACGTCGGCGGTGTGGTCGTGGCGCAGCGAGCCCTTGCCCGCCTGGGTGGAGGCGACCGGGATGCCGGTCGCGTCGGCCAGCGCCTTCAGGGCGTCCTCGGCCTCGCTGTGGTGGATGCCGCCACCCGCGATGATCAGCGGCCGGGCGGCGGCCCGTACGGCTCCGGCTGCTTCGGCGAGGGCGTCGGGGTCGGGCGCGGGGCGGCGGACGTGCCAGATCCGCTCCGCGAAGAAGTCCTCGGGCCAGTCGAAGGCTTCGGCTTGGACGTCCTGCGGGAGGGCGAGGGTGACGGCGCCGGTGTCGGCCGGGTCGGTGAGGACCCGCATGGCCTGGAGGGCGGCCGGGATCAGTGACTCCGGCCTGACGATCCGGTCGAAGTACGTCGACACCGGGCGCAGACAGTCGTTGACCGAGATGTCCCCCGCGTACGGGGCCTCGAGCTGCTGGAGGACCGGGTCCGCGGGCCGGGTGGCGAAGACGTCGCCGGGCAGCAGCAGGACCGGGAGCCGGTTGACCGTGGCCAGGGCCGCTCCGGTGACGAGGTTGGTGGCGCCGGGGCCGATGGAGGTCGTGACGGCGTGCGCGGACAGCCGGTTGGACTGCCGGGCGTAGCCGACAGCCGCGTGGACCATGGCCTGTTCGTTGCGTCCCTGGAGGTACGGCATGCGCTCACCGCCGGTTTCCAGCAGCGCCTGGCCGAGGCCCGCGACATTGCCGTGGCCGAAGATGCCCCAGCAGGCGCCGATCAGCCGGTGCCGCCGGCCGTCCCGCTCGGCGTACTGCCGGGACAGAAACTCCACCAGCGCCTGGGCGACGGTGAGCCGGCGGGTCGGGCGGGTGGTCATTGGGGGCCTCCAGCTGGGGCTTCGTAGAGCGGCAGGCGCGGGTCGACGGGCTGTTCGGGCCAGGTGGAGCGGATCCAGGTGTGGTCGGGGTGGTCGCAGATCAGCCACGCCCGCTCAGCGCCGGGGCCCGCCATGACGTTGAGGTAGTACATGCCGTGTCCCGGCGCGGCGATGGACGGGCCGTGCCAGCCGTCGGGGATGAGCACGGCGTCGCCGGTGCGGACCTCGGCGAGGACGTCGGTGCCGCCGGTCCTGGACGGCGAGACCCGGTGGTAGCCGAGCCCTTCGGTGTCGTGCGCCGGGGCGATCTCGAAGTAGTAGATCTCCTCCAGCTCCGACTCCTCGCCCGGGCGGTCCTCGTCGTGCTTGTGCGGCGGATACGAGGACCAGTTGCCGCCGGGGGTCAAAACCTCCACCGCGATCAGCCTGTCCGCCTCGAAAGCCCCTGCCGCGCCGAAGTTGTTGACCTGGCGGGAGCAGTTCCCTGCGCCGCGCAGCTCGACCGGCACATGTGATGCGGGGCCGTAGCGCGCGGGCAGGCGGCGCTCGCAGCGGGCCCCGGCGAGCGCGAAGCGGCCGCCGCCGCGCGAGGCAATGGACACCTGGGTGTCGCGCGGCACGTACGCGAAGTCCGTCACGCCCGCGAAGACGCTCTCGCGGCCGTGAAGCCGGAAGGCCTCGCCCTCGGTGGCCACCGTGCAGGCGCCGGACAGCGGCAGCACGATCCACTCGCTGTCCTCGGTGCCGAAGGTGTGCCAGCCGCCGGGCGGCAGCTCCAGGACGCGCAGGCCGGAGTAGCCCCAGCCCGCCTTCTTCGGATCGATGTCCACGGCGTACGGGCCGTCGGCCGCGCTCCCGGCCGGGAGGTGGAAGCTGGTGGAAGTCATGGGTTCAAGTCTCCTGCGGTGTGCGGTGTCGGGCACGGCCCCTGTGCGGTGTCAGGCACGGGCCAGGAGGTCCCCGACCTCGGCCGCGGTGCCGTCGCGGTGCACGGCGAGGACGCCCTTGGGGCCCTGCTTGACGACGGCGAGCTGCACGCCCGCGTCGAGCAGCGCCTCGGCCGCGAGGCGGGGTTCGCGCTCGCCGGTGGCGACCTCGCACTCGTCGAGGTTGCCGACGGCGACGGTGGCGTGCGCGAGGGCTTCGGCGTAGTACGGGCGGGCGGCGCCTTGGCATCCTGCCTGCCCTCGGACATACGGCGCTCGGTGGCCGAACGGGTCGTCACCCGTGCGGCTGATGACGGCGGCGCGGCGGCCGAGCCGGGCGGCGGCGACGGCGACATTGGTGGGAGAGCCGCCGAGGAACTTCCCGAACGTCTCGACCTGGGCCAGTGGCACGCCGGTCCGGAGCGGGTCGACATCGACCCCGATCCGGCCCATCGTGAGCAGGTCATACGGGCTGTTGGGGTCGTCCGGCTCGTACGGCTCAGGCATGTGCGCCCCTTTGTTCGCTTCGTTCGCTCGGCTTTGGTCCGCTCGGCCGGGCCGGCCCGGTGACAGGTGTAGCCCTGACCGTCGTGCACCGTCAATACTTTGTCCTTACATCCGGACCTGGCGGAGGCACCAGGGTCCACCCAAAGACAGAATTGACGTTACGTCCTTATGTCAGGACGAAGTCTTGACACTCGCCGGAGCGGGGTGAAGGCTACGCGGCATGACAGCCAGCCAGCCCCTGTCCCCCGCTCCTGCACTCGACCGGATCCGGGTCGGCTCCGCACCCGACTCCTGGGGAGTGTGGTTCCCCGACGACCCGCAGCAAGTCCCCTGGCAGCGCTTCCTCGACGAGGTCGCGCAGGCCGGCTACTCCTGGATCGAGCTCGGCCCGTACGGCTACCTCCCCACCGACCCCGCCAGGCTCGCCGACGAGACCGGCCGCCGCGGTCTCACGGTCTCGGCGGGCACGGTCTTCACCGCGCTGCACCGCGGTCCCGCCGTCTGGGAGTCCACCTGGGAGCACGTCGCCCAGGTGGCCGAACTGACCCGCGCCATGGGCGCCCGGCACCTCGTCGTCATCCCGGCCTTCTGGCGCGACGACAGGACCGCCGAGCAGCTGGAGAGCCCCGTGCTCACCGCCGAGCAGTGGCGCGACCTGGCCACCGGCATGGAGCGCCTCGGCCGCGAGGTGCGCGAGCGGTACGGGCTCGGCATCGTCGTCCACCCGCACGCCGACACCCACATCGACGGCGAGGAGAACGTCGCCCGCTTCCTGGACGCGACCGACCCCGACGTCGTCAACCTCTGCCTGGACACCGGTCACTACGCCTACTGCGGCGGCGACAGCGTCAAGCTCATCGAGACCTACGGCGAGCGGATCGGCTATCTGCACCTCAAGCAGGTCGACCCGGAGATCCTCGCCGATGTCGTCGAGAACGGGGTGCCCTTCGGCCCCGCGGTCCGGCGGGGGGTGATGTGCGAGCCGCCGAACGGCGTACCGGAGCTGGAGCCCGTACTGGCCGCGGCGCAGGGTCTGGGTGTCGACCTGTTCGCGATCGTCGAGCAGGACATGTACCCCTGCCCGCCGGACCAGCCGTACCCGATCGCCGAGCGCACCCGCCGCTTCCTCCGCAGCTGCGGCGCGTAGGCCCCGTTCCCTTCCCCGCCCCTGCCCCGCTCGCCCGCTGGGCCCCGGCCCACAGCCCGAACACGAACGCCAGCAACGACTCCTCGAGGGACACCATGACGAAGCACGGAACACTCGGCGTAGCCGTGATCGGCACCGGGAGGATGGGCGCCGACCACGTCCGCCGGATCAACGCCGTCACCAGCGGCGCCCGGGTCGCCGCGGTCGTCGACATCGACGCCGAGCGGGCGAAGCAGCTCGCCGACGGGATCGACGGATGTACGGCCTACACCGACCCGGCCGGCGCCATGGCCTCCCCCGACGTCGATGCGGTCCTCATCGCCTCGCCGGGCCCCGTCCACGAGGCCGCCCTGCTCCAGGCCTTCGAGCGCGATCTGCCGGTGCTGTGCGAGAAGCCGCTCACCCCCGACGCCGCCTCCGCCCTGCGCGTGCTGGAGGCGGAGCAGAAGCTGGGGCACCGGCGCGTGCAGGTCGGTTTCATGCGGCGCTACGACGCCGAGTACCTGAAGCTCAAAGCGCTGCTGGACAGCGGGCAGTTCGGCCGGCCCCTGCTGCTGCACTGCCGGCACCGCAACGCCTCGACCCCGCCCGGCTTCACCAGCCAGATGATGATCAACGACTCGGTGGTGCATGAGATCGACACCACCCGCTGGCTGCTGGAGCAGGAGATCACGGCGGTGACCGTGCTGCGTCCGCGTCCGTCGAGCGCTGCCCCGGACGGCCTGGCCGACCCCCAGTTCGTCCTCTTCGAGACGGCCGGCGGCGCGGTCGTGGACGTGGAGATCTTCGTCAACTGCGGCTGGGGCTACCAGGTGCAGTGCGAGGCGGTGTGCGAATCCGGCAGCGCGCGGGTCGGCGACGGGCACGCCATGGTCACCAACGCGGCGGGCCGCTGGGGCGGCGAGATCGACGCGGACTTCGTCTCCCGCTTCGAGGACGCCTACGACCGCGAGGTTCAGCAGTGGGTGGACGCGACGCGACGCGGCGAGGTGGAGGGTCCCACCGCCTGGGACGGCTATGCGGCCGCCGCGGTCTGCGAGGCGGGCGTACGGGCCCAGGCCACCGGCGAGCGTACGTCCACGAACCTGATCGAGCGCCCCGCGCTCTACCGCTGAGTCGGCGGGTCCGGCTGGAGCGGCAGGGCCGACAGGGCCGACTGGGCAGACAGGGCCGGCTGGGCAGACAGGCCGCCGTCACCCGGGCTGATCCCCCGCCACCCCGCGTAAGGTCCCGCTGCTCGAACTGCCACGACTGGTGACCGAGCTGGGCTGCGAGTGGACGGAGCTCTCGCCGCGCCGCGAGGACTCCACCCGGCCATCCCGACACCCGCCACCCCGTTGACCGACGAATATCTCAACCGCCACTGGAGCTGACCTATGCGTATCGGATTCCTCGGCGCGGGCCGCATCGGCGCCTTCCACGCCGAAGCCCTGCAGGCCACGCCCGGTGTCGACAGCGTGCTGATCGGGGACGTGGACAGCGGCCGGGCCACCGAGCTCGCCGACCGGATCGGCGCGCGGGCGGCGGAGTCGGTGGACGCCGTCTTCGCCGCGGGCGTCGACGCCGTGGCGATCGCCACCGCCACGGCCTCCCACGCCGAACTGATCATCCGCGCCGCCCGCGCAGGTCTGCCCGCCTACTGCGAGAAGCCGGTCGCCCTCGACCTGGCCGGGACGGTCCGCGCCCTCCGGGAGGTCGAATCGGCCGGGACCATGCTGCACATGGGCTTCCAGCGGCGGTTCGACGCCGGGTACCGGGCGGCCAAGGAGACCGTACGGGCCGGGCGGCTCGGCAGGCTGCACACCATCCGGGCCATCACCTCCGACCCCGTCCCGCCGCCACCCTCGTTCCTCCCCCTCTCCGGCGGGCTCATCCGGGACTGCCTGGTGCACGACTTCGACGTCGTACGGTGGCTGACGGGCCGTGAGGTCGTCGAGGTGTTCGCCACCGGCGCCAACGGCGGGGCCGCGTTCTTCCGCGAGGCCGGAGACGTGGACACCGCGGCGGCGCTGCTCACCCTGGACGACAGCACCCTCGTCACCGCCACCGCCACCCGCTACAACGGCGCAGGCTACGACGTACGCATGGAACTCTCCGGCGAGCGCGACCAGCTCGTCGTCGGGCTCGACGCCCGTACGCCCTTCACCTCCGCGGAACCCGGGGGCCCCGAGCCCCCCGCCCGCCCCTGGACCGGTTTCCTGGAGCGCTTCGCTCCGGCCTACCGGGCTGAACTCGCGGCCTTCGTACAGGCAGCGAGCGGTGAGGCCCCGAACCCCTGCTCCGGCCAGGACGCCCTGCACGCGCTGCTGGTCGCCGAGGCCTGCGAGCTGTCACGGGCCGAGCGCCGGCCGGTCCGGCTGACGGAGATGAGCGAGCTGATCGCCGATCTTCACTGATCTTCGGTCTTCGCTGATCCCCGACCCTCGCTGGCCTTCGGTATTCGCCGGCGGTCGGTCTTTCGTCGGTTTCGGCCCGCCGATGACCTGTTGACTCCTCCCCCCTTTGGTCCGGCCTTTGCCACAGTTGTCACGATTGCGCGTGTTTCGCGTCACAGCCGGTCAACAGCCCCTCCCCTGTGCTCGAACCGTGTCGTTGACGGGACACAGGCTGACTGGCCACGAGCGGTTATGTCGCAGCTCCCCCGCCGGCTCCCTCCGGGCCGCGCTGCGACTGCCGCGAGGAGGTGCTCAGATGACCGATCGCCGGCTGTGGTCGTACAAGGAGATCGCCGCACACATCCGCGTACAGACCAACACCGTCCGCTCCTACCGGAAGCACGGGCTGCTGCCGCCCCCCGACCACGTGGAGGGCGGCAAGCCCTACTGGTTCGCCGACACGATCCGCGCCTGGGTCGCCAGACGGCCGGGAAACCGGGGGCGGTACAGCCGCGAGTAGCGGCCGCCAGCCCGCACTACGGACGTCCCGCGCCCACCGGATTCCGCTCCGGCGAGTCCTCGGGCGGGGACCCGGAGCCTGACCCGGTCCCGGAGCCTGACCCGGTCCCGGAGCCGGAGCCGGCCCCAGAGCCGGAGCCGGGCCCGGAGTCGGAGCCGGGCCCGGAGTCGGAGCCGGAGTCGGAGCCGGGCCCGGACCCGGACCCGGAGCCGGCGCGAGGGCCTTCGCCATCTCCCGCCGGGCTCTCGCCCTCGCTGAGGCCTATTCGGGCGTGCAGCCGGCGCAGCGGTCCCGGCGCCCACCAGGTGGCCCGCCCGGTGAGCCGCATGACCGCCGGGACCAGCAGACTCCGCACCACCATGGCGTCCATGACCACGGCCAGGGCGATCCCCAGGCCGAGCATCTTGGTGTTGGTCACCCGCGAGGTGCCGATGGCCACCATGACGACGGCGAGGATGACGGCGGCTGCGGTGATGAGCCCACCGGTCCGCTGGAGGCCGAAGACCACCGCGCCTTGGTGGTCGCCGGTCCTGTCGTACTCCTCCTTGATCCGGGACAGCAGGAACACGCCGTAGTCCATGGACAGTCCGAAGGCGACGCAGAACATCAGCACCGGCAGGGTGGTCTCGATGTCCCCGGTGGAGGTGAAGCTCAGCAGCCCCGACAGATGGCCGTCCTGGAAGACCCAGACCACGGCGCCGAACATCGCGGTGAGGCTGAGAGCGTTGAGCACCACGGCCTGAAGGGGTATCAGCACGCTCCCGGTGAGCAGGAACACCAGCAGCAGGGTGACCACGGTGATGATGGCAACGGCCCACGGAAGCCGGTCGGCTATGGCGTCCTTGGAGTCGACCAGGACGGCGGCGGTGCCGGTGACCGAGGTCTCGAGCGGCGAGTCCACCGCCCGGATGTCCCGCACGAGCTGCTGGCTCGCGGCGTCCACGGCCTCGCCCTTGGGCAGCACGCTGATCTGGGCCGCGCCGCCCGCGCGCCGGGCCGCCTCGGCAGGCCCCGGCTCCTGGGCGCGCTCCCCGCGGACGTACTGGCCGGTCGGCCCGTCCACTCGCAGTACGCCCGGCAGTCCGGAGACCCGGCTGCTGTAGCGGCCCAGTTCCGCGGCGGACGGGCCGGACGGGCCGCCCTCGGCGAGGACCTCCACCGCGCCGCCCGGACTGCCCGGGAAGCCGTCCCGGATGTGCTGCTGCACGACATGGGACTCGGCTGTCGCGGGCAGCTGCCGATCGTCGGCGGTGCCGAACTTCACCCCCAGGAAGGGCAGTCCGAGCAGCACGAGACCGGCCGCGGTGGCGACCGCGAAGAACGGCGCCCGCCGCATCACCAGCCGGGCGGTGCGCGCCCACCCCGCCCCGCTCTCCCGGCCCCGGCCGCCCGCCTCCTGCGCAGGCCGTCCCCGCCGCAGCAGCCTGCGCAGGTCCAGCGCGTTCACCCGATGACCGAGCAGCACCAGCGCCGCGGGCAGCACGACGAGTGCGGCGGCCGCGGCCAGCAGCACGACGGCGATCCCGGCGTACGCGAAGGAGCGCAGGAAGTACTGCGGGAAGACCAGCATCGCGGCGAGCGAGACGGCGACGGTGAGCGCGGAGAACAGCACCGTGCGCCCCGCGGTCCGCAGCGTCGCGGCCACGGCCGGCAGCGGCCCGGCCCCGCCCGCGAGCTCCTCGCGGAACCTGCGGACGATGAACAGGGCGTAGTCGATGGCGAGTCCGAGGCCGAGCGCCGTGGTGAGGTTCTGCGCGAAGACCGAGACGTCGGTGAACTCGGTGATGCCGCGCAGTACCGCGTTGGTGCCCAGGATCGCCACGATGCCGACGGCCAGCGGCAGCAGGGCGGCGATGGCGCTGCCGAAGACCATGACGAGCAGGACGAGGGTGACGGGCAGGGCTATCGCCTCGGCCCGCAGCAGGTCCTCCTGGATGGTGGTCTGCAGCTCGTGACGCACCGCGACCGGTCCGCCGAGCGAGACCTCCACCGGGCCGTGCTGCCCCCGGTACTCGGATCCTATGCGGTCGAGCACGTCCGCCGCCGCGTTCTCGTCTCCCCCGATCCGGGCCGTGATCATCGCCTCGCGGCCGTCCTCGGCCCGCAGCGCCGACGAGCGCGTCTGCCAGTACGAGGTGACGCCGGTGACGGACTTCTCCTTGCCGAGCCGCCCCGCGAGCCGGGCCGCCTCGGCCGCCACCGCCGGGTCGTCCACCCGCGCCCGGCCGCTGTCGACGAGGAGTATGAGATTGGGCTGGGAGGCCGGGAACTCCCGCTCCAGCGCCTTGGTCGCATACGAGGACTGGGAGTCCGGCGCCTCCCAGCCGCCGCTTCCCATCCGGTCGGCGACCCCACTTCCCCCGACCACGGCCAGGGCCGTGAACAGCAGGGCGAGCAGCAGCGAGAGCCTTGGCCGGGCGGTGACCGCCCGGGTCCACCCCCCGGCCTCTCGGTTGACATCACGCATGGCGCAGGTGTCCCCTTCCCCCTGATAGCCAATAGACTGGCAAACACGAGCGCCCGCTCGCGTTCACACAAGAATGCGAGCGACCACTCGCGTTTGTCAACCAAACACTGAGAGCTGGGGATTGCGCGTGAGGAAGGCCGGCGCGGCCGAGAACGGGACGAGCAGCACCTCCGCCGCCGACGGAACAGCGAAGCCACGCCGCAGGCAGGCCCGCGGCGAGCGCCGCATGGCGCAGCTGCTCGAGGCCGCGGCCAGCGTGTTCTGCAAGGTCGGCTACACCGCCGCCAGCACCAACGCCATCGCCCGCGAGGCCGGCGTCTCGCCCGGCACGCTCTACCAGTTCTTCCCCAACAAGGAGGCCATCGCCGTAGAGCTCGGTGAGCGCTTCACCCACGAGATGCGCGAAGCGCACAGCCAGGTCTTCACCGAGGCCAACGCCGCACTGCCGCTGCCCGAGATGCTGGACGCGATCCTCGACCCGCTCATCGAGTTCAACTGCCAGAACCCCGCGTTCCTCGCCCTCATCAGGAGCTCCGACATCCCCGGCAGGATCGTCGAGGATCACGACGCGCTGCACGAGTCACTGCTCGCCCGCGTCGACGACATGATCTCCCTCTACGTCCCCGAACTGCCGGCCGACCAGCGGGCCCGTACCGCCGCGATGGCGTTCGCGCTGTTCAAGGCGGGCCTGGAACTCGTCCTCGCCCACGAGGGCGCCGAGCGGGACGCGTACGTCGCGGAGCTCAAGGCATCCCTCTACCGCTACCTCGCACCCGTCCTCGGCACCGAGGGCTCGGAGGCAGGCGAGGAATACGGGCCCGCCGAGGGCTCATCAGCCGCCGGGTCTGCCGGGGGACCCGAGGCCGCCGGGTCTGCCGGGAGCGCCGAGGCCGCCTGGTCTGCCGGGGCCCCCGGCGCCACCGGTGCCGCCTCCCCGAAGCCCTGACCCGCGGCCGGACTCCGCCGCCCGCGCGCGGCCGCCTGAATCATCCCGCCGGCCCCGGCCACCACCGCCGAGACCCCGATGCCGATGGCCGCGGCGTACAGCGGCTCGCCCGCCGCCGCGCTGCCGAGATAGCCGAGCCCCACCGAGTACGTCGCCCAGATCGCCTCGGCGATGCCCGCGCCGATCAGATAGCGCCGCGCCGGGTAGCGCACCACGCCTGCCGCGAGACCACCGACCAGACGCCCGCTGGGCAGGAAGCGTACGGCGGCCACGAAGGGCACGCCGTGCCGCTCGATCCGCAGAGCCAGCCACTCCAGCAGGGCCCGGCGCCTGCGATTGCGTCCCATCCAGCCCTGCACGGGGCTGCTGAACCGCCGCCCCGTGGCGTGCATGAGCAGATCGCCGAGGAGCGCGCTGCCCGCGACCACGAGCAGCACGAGCGCGAGGTCCAGACTGCCGCGCGAGGCGAGGACGCCCGCGGCCACCAGGAGTCCGGAGTTGGGCAGGAGCGGCGGGGCAGTCGTGAGCGCCAACAGACCGTAGATCCACAGCACTTCCATGAGGGGCCGCCCCTCGCCGAGGAGCCGCACCACCTGCGCCACGCCCGTTGGACGAAGCCGACAGATGCGGGCTGGATACGACAAAGCCTACCCGCGGTCGCCGTGCGGCCCGCCCGAAACACATACCCCCTAGGGGTACAGTGGGACGCCGAAGCGCGATACACCCTCTACAACCTGCAAGCGCAAGGAGAGCTTCCCATGAGCACCGAGAGCACGACCGGGCCCGTCACCGCCACCTATCGGGTCAAGGGCATGACATGCGGCCACTGCGAGGGAGCCGTGACCGAAGAGATCTCCGCCGTCGAGGGGGTGGCGTCCGTCAGGGCCGTCGCCACCACCGGGCTGGTCACCGTGGTCTCCGCGGCCCCGCTGGCCGATGAGGCCGTACGCGCCGCCGTCGACGAGGCCGGTTACGAGTTCGCCGGTCCGGCCTCCTAGGAACCGCCATGACCAGTACGGTTCCGGCTCCTTCGCCATCCCCCTCGCCCGCGGCGACTGCGGGCGACTCAGGCCCGGACGCCTCGCGGATCGAGCTCACCATCGGCGGCATGACCTGCGCGTCCTGCGCCGCGCGCGTCGAGAAGAAGCTCAACCGCATGGAGGGCGTCACCGCCACGGTCAACTTCGCCACCGAGAAGGCCGTGGTGTCGTACGGGGCCGGGCTCGAAGTCGCCGACCTCATCGCCACCGTGGAGAGGACCGGCTACACGGCCGTCCCGCCCCCGCCGCCCGAGCCGGAACCGTCCACTCCGCCCGCCGCCGGTGCGCACGCGGACGGCGCGCGCCCCCCAGCCGACGACGAGGGTGAGGCCGGAGCCCTGAGGCAGCGGCTCCTGGTCACGCTGCTGCTGGCCGCGCCCGTGGTCCTCATGGCCATGGTGCCCACCCTGCAGTTCGACAACTGGCAGTGGCTGTCCCTGACCCTGGCCGCGCCGGTCGTGGTGTGGGGCGGGCTGCCCTTCCACCGGGCCGCCTGGACGGGCGCGCGGCACGGCGCGGCCATCATGGACACCCTCGTCTCCCTCGGCACGCTGACCGCCTTCGGATGGTCCCTGTGGGCGCTGTTCTTCGGCCACGCCGGGATGCCCGGCATGCGGCACGGCTTCGACCTCACCGTCTCCCGTACGGACGGGTCGTCGACGATCTACCTCGAGGTCGCGGCCGGAGTGACCGCCTTCATCCTGCTCGGCCGCTACCTGGAGGCGAAGTCCAAGCGCAGGGCGGGCGCAGCGCTGCGCGCCCTGCTGGAACTCGGCGCCAAGGACGTGTCGGTGCTCCGCCCCGGCGGCCACGAGGAGCGGATCCCCGTCGCACGGCTGGCGGTCGGCGACCGGTTCGTCGTACGCCCCGGCGAGAAGATCGCCACGGACGGTCGCGTGATCGAGGGCGAATCGGCCGTGGACGCCTCGATGCTGACCGGCGAGTCGGTGCCGCTGGACGTGTCCGCGGGCGACGGCGTGACCGGCGGCACGGTCGGCGTCTCGGGGCGCCTGGTCGTCGAGGCCACCCGGGTCGGGGCGGACACGCAACTGGCGCGCATGGCCGCGCTCGTCGAGGACGCCCAGAGCGGCAAGGCGCAGGTGCAGCGGCTCGCCGACCGGATCTCGGGGATCTTCGTGCCCACCGTGCTGCTCGTCGCGCTGGCCACGCTGGCGTTCTGGCTGCTGGCCACCGATGACATGACCGCGGCCTTCACCGCCGCCGTGGCGGTGCTGATCATCGCCTGCCCGTGCGCCCTCGGCCTGGCCACGCCGACCGCGCTCATGGTCGGTACGGGCCGGGGCGCGCAACTCGGGATCCTCATCAAGGGCCCGGAGGTCCTGGAGTCCACGCGCCGCGCGGACACCGTCGTGCTGGACAAGACCGGCACCGTGACCACCGGGAGGATGACCCTGCAGGGCGTCCTCACGGCCGGTGGAGACGACGGGACTGACGGGGCCGCGGGACAGGACGAGGCCGCGGTACGGGACGAGGCCGGGGTACGCGAACTGCTGCGGCTCGCGGGCTCCCTCGAGCACGCCTCCGAGCACCCGGTCGCCCGCGCGATCGCCGCGGCCGCCCTCGAGCGCGTGGGACCGCTGCCCACGCCGCAGAGCTTCGAGAACGTCGCCGGTCTCGGCGTCCAGGGCGTCGTCGACGGCCGGAAGGTGCTCGTCGGCCGCCGGAGACTCCTCGAGGAGAGGTCGGTCGAGCTGCCGGAGCGGCTGGCCGCCGCCATGACCGAGGCCGAGGCGGAGGGGCGTACGGCCGTGGCCGTCGCCTGGGACGGCAGCGCCCGGGGCGTGCTCACCGTCGCCGACGCCGTCAAGGAGTCGAGCGCCGAGGCGGTGGCCGAGCTGCGCCGGCTCGGCCTGACTCCCGTGCTGCTGACCGGCGACAACCGGCCCGTCGCCGAGTCGGTGGCCCGCGCGGTGGGCATCGGCGAGGTCATGGCCGAGGTGCTGCCTGAGGAGAAGGTCGACGCCGTGCGGCGGCTGCAGAGCGAGGGCCGGGTCGTCGCCATGGTCGGCGACGGCGTCAACGACGCGGCGGCGCTGGCGGCCGCGGACCTGGGCCTGGCCATGGGCACGGGCACGGACGCGGCGATCGAGGCCGGCGACCTGACGCTCGTACGGGGTGATCTTCGGGTGGCGGCGGACGCGATCCGGCTCTCCCGCAGGACGCTGACGACGATCAAGGGCAATCTCTTCTGGGCATTCGGCTACAACGTCGCCGCACTGCCGCTGGCCGCCGCCGGGCTTCTCAACCCCATGATCGCCGGGGCCGCGATGGCCTTCTCGTCGGTCTTCGTCGTGACCAACAGCCTCAGGCTCCGAAATTTCAGATGAGTCGGGCACCTTCACAGGGCCCCGAGACTTTTACATAATCCCCACATGGGTCACAGCACTCTTACGCAGGGGCCTCGATCTTCAGATCGGGGCTCTTGCCCGTATTGGTGCACTTATGGCAAGAGACCCAGATCACAGAGTTGGCAACGTAACCATCTTGGGGGGTCGCGAGTCTAACCATTGCGATGCCACACTCCCGGCGGGGTGAGGCATCAGCAAGACCGGGTTCGTCTTGGGGGACGGACTGGGTTTGTGCGTGGCCGGGGCACGTGCGCGGGGAGCTTTGAGCGGCCCTCCCGACCGTACGGGTCCCGGCAGTCGCACGGGCGTACCCGTGAACTGTATGGCCAGCAGACGCCCGGCCGGATCCCGTGGGGGGAATCCGAACCGGGAAAGGGAAGCGCCCCGCTGATCGACCCGTGGGGGGATCGATCGGGCGGGGCGCTTTCCGCCGTTCCGCGTCAGTCTTCCGCGAGTTGCGCGAGTTCCGCGTCTTCCGCGAGGGGTCCGCTCAGCGGGCGGTCCGGATCCAGCGAGTGGTCCGGATCCGGAGCGGTGACCTCAGCGCTTCTCGACCGGGATGAAGTCGCGCTCGACGATGCCGGTGTAGATCTGGCGCGGGCGGCCGATGCGGGAGCCCGGCTCCTTGATCATCTCGTGCCACTGGGCGATCCAGCCGGGGAGCCGGCCGAGCGCGAAGAGCACGGTGAACATCTCGGTCGGGAAGCCCATGGCCCGGTAGATCAGACCGGTGTAGAAGTCCACGTTCGGGTAGAGCTTGCGGGAGACGAAGTAGTCGTCGGCGAGCGCGTGCTCCTCGAGCTTGAGGGCGATGTCGAGCAGCTCGTCGGACTTGCCGAGCGCCGAGAGGACGTCGTGCGCCGCCGCCTTGATGATCTTCGCCCGGGGGTCGAAGTTCTTGTAGACGCGGTGTCCGAAGCCCATCAGCTTCACGCCGTCTTCCTTGTCCTTCACCTTGCGGATGAAGGTGTCGACGTCGCCGCCGGAGTTGCGGATGCCCTCGAGCATCTCGAGCACCGACTGGTTGGCGCCGCCGTGCAGCGGCCCCCACAGGGCGCTGATGCCCGCGGAGATCGAGGCGAACATGTTCGCCTGCGAGGAGCCCACCAGGCGCACCGTCGAGGTCGAGCAGTTCTGCTCGTGATCGGCGTGCAGGATGAGCAGCTTGTCCAGGGCGCTGACCACGACCGGGTCGAGGTCGTACTCGGCGGCCGGCACGGAGAACGTCATGCGCAGGAAGTTCTCGACGTAGCCGAGGTCGTTGCGCGGATAGACGAACGGGTGGCCGACCGACTTCTTGTACGCGTATGCCGCGATGGTCGGCAGCTTGGCGAGCAGCCGGACGGTCGACAGGTCGCGCTGCTGCTCGTCGAACGGATTGTGGCTGTCCTGGTAGAACGTCGACAGGGCGCTGACCACGGAGGACAGCATGGCCATCGGGTGCGCGTCGCGTGGGAAGCCGTCGTAGAACCGCTTGACGTCCTCGTGCAGCAGCGTGTGGATGGTGATCTGCTCGCGGAAGCTCGCCAGCTCGTCGACGGTGGGCAGCTCGCCGTTGATCAGCAGGTACGCGACCTCGAGGAAGGTGCTGCGCTCGGCCAGCTGCTCGATCGGGTAACCGCGGTAGCGCAGGATGCCCTGCTCCCCGTCGAGGTACGTGATGGCCGATTTGTACGCGGCGGTGTTGCCGTAACCGCTGTCCAGGGTCACCAGACCGGTCTGACCTCGGAGCTTTCCGATGTCGAAGCCCTTGTCACCGACGGTGCTCTCGACCACCGGGTAGGTGTACTCGTCGTCCCCGTACCGCAGTACTACAGAGTTGTCGCTCACGTCTTCCCTCACCGACGTTGTGCCTCTTTTTCGAGGTGCCCTGACTATCTCCAGCTTCCCCCATTTGGCACGGGGCCGTGCACTCGGGGTCGGCCGCAAGGCCCACGGATGGCACGCAGTGCCGCGCGTGCGGCCCCATCCTGCTCCTCTTCGCCTCTTTTAGGAAACGCGTGTGACCCGGGTACCCATCCCGGCGGCCCCGCTGAGCCGGTGATCCAGGGCCGTGCAGCGCCTGCCCGCCGAGACCGTGCGCACCGCCTGCCCCAGCGCCCTGCGCGATCCAACCAGCACGACCAGGCGTTTCGCCCGCGTCACCGCCGTATAGAGCAAGTTGCGCTGAAGCATCATCCAGGCACCGGTGGTGACGGGGATCACCACGGCCGGATATTCGCTGCCCTGCGACCGGTGAATCGTCACGGCGTACGCATGGGCGAGCTCGTCCAGTTCGTCGAAGTCGTACGGCACCTCCTCGTCCTCGTCGGTCAGGACGGTCAGCCGCTGGTCCACGGTGTTCAGGGAGGTCACGACGCCGACGGTGCCGTTGAAGACGCCGTTGGCCCCCTTCTCGTAGTTGTTCCGGATCTGGGTGACCTTGTCGCCGACGCGGAAGACGCGGCCGCCGAAGCGGCGCTCCGGCAGGTCGGGGCGGGCGGGTGTGACGGCCTCCTGGAGCAGCCCGTTGAGCGTCCCGGCCCCGGCGGGCCCGCGGTGCATGGGGGTGAGGACCTGCACGTCCCGGCGCGGGTCGAGACCGAACTTCGCCGGGATGCGGCGGGCCACCACATCGACCGTCAGCCGCCCCGCCTCCTCCGTGTCGTCCTCGGCGAACAGGAAGAAGTCCGGCAGTCCGTGAGTGATGGGCGGCGCCCCGGAGTTGATGCGGTGAGCGTTCGTCACCACGCCCGACTGCTGGGCCTGGCGGAAGATCCGGGTCAGCCGGACGGCGGGCACCGGGCTGTCCGGCGCCAGCAGGTCCCGCAGCACCTCCCCCGCGCCCACGGACGGGAGTTGGTCCACATCCCCCACCATCAGCAGATGCGCCCCCGGCGGCACGGCCTTCACCAGTTTGTTCGCCAGCAGCAGGTCCAGCATCGAGGCCTCGTCGACCACCACCAGGTCGGCGTCCAGCGGCCGGTCCTTGTCGTAGGCCGCGTCGCCGCCGGGCCTGAGCTCCAGCAGCCGGTGGACGGTGGAGGCCTCGGCTCCGGTCAGCTCGGACAGCCGCTTGGCCGCCCGGCCGGTCGGGGCCGCCAGGACCACCCTGGCCTTCTTGGCCCGCGCGAGCTCGACCACGGACCGTACGGTGAACGACTTGCCGCAGCCCGGGCCGCCCGTCAGCACCGCGACCTTCCTGCTCAGGGCCAGCTTGACGGCCTCCTGCTGCTCCGGCGCCAGGTCCGCGCCCGTACGGTCCGCCAGCCACGCCAGGGCCTTGTCCCAGTCCACTCCCCGGAAGGCGGGCAGCCGGTCCTCCTCGGTGCGCAGCAACCGCAGCAGCTGCCCCGCGAGGGAGATCTCGGCGCGATGGAACGGGACCAGATAGACCGCGGTGACCGGCTCTCCGTGCTCCCCTCCGGGGACGGTCTCGCGGACCACGCCCTCATCCTCCGCGGCCAGTTCACCCAGGCAGTCGATGACGAGCCCGGTGTCGACCTGGAGCAGCTTCACCGCGTCCGCGATGAGCTGCTCCTCGGGCAGATAGCAGTGGCCCTGGTCGGCCGACTGCGAAAGGGCGTACTGCAGGCCCGCCTTGACCCGGTCGGGGCTGTCGTGCGGGATGCCGACGGCCTGCGCGATGCGGTCGGCGGTCAGGAAGCCGATCCCCCAGACGTCGGCCGCCAGCCGGTACGGCTCGTTCTTCACCACTGAGATCGAGGCGTCGCCGTAACTCTTGTAGATCCGGACGGCGATGGAGGTGGAGACGCCGACGCCCTGGAGGAAGACCATCACCTCCTTGATGGCCCGCTGCTCCTCCCAGGCCGCGCCGATCAGCTTCGTACGCTTCGGGCCCAGGCCCGGGACCTCGATGAGCCGCTTGGGCTCCTCCTCGATGACGTCGAGCGTGTCGATGCCGAAGTGTTCGACGATCCGCTCGGCGATCCGCGGCCCGATGCCCTTGATCAGTCCGGAGCCGAGATAGCGCCGGATTCCCTGGACCGTGGCGGGCAGCACCGTCGTGTAGTTCTCGACCGTGAACTGGCGGCCGTACTGCGGGTGGGAGCCCCAGCGGCCCTCCATGCGCAGCGACTCGCCCGGCTGCGCGCCGAGCAGCGAGCCGACCACGGTCAGCAGGTCGCCGCCGCCCCGGCCCGTGTCGACCCGGGCGACCGTGTAGCCGTTCTCCTCATTGGCATAGGTGATCCGCTCCAGGACCCCTTCGACCACGGCAAGCTGCACCATGCCCCGACGTTATCGCCGCAGACCGACAGCGCGGTCGGCCTGTGGATAACCTGCCCCGCGGATCAGACGAATCCGGCGGGCAGGCGGCGGATCAAGCGGGCAGGCGATCAGAGAGAGGGCTCAGCGCATGGACACATACGACCTGCTGGTCGTGGGCTCGGCCAACGCCGACCTGGTGATCGGTGTCGACCGCCGCCCCGCGGCCGGCGAAACCGTCCTCGGCTCGGACCTGGCCGTCCACCCGGGCGGCAAGGGCGCCAACCAGGCCGTCGCCGCCGCCCGCCTCGGCGCCCGTACGGCGCTCCTCGCGCGCGTGGGCGACGACGCCCACGGCCGTCTGCTGCTGGAGTCGCTGCGCGCGGCGGGCGTCGGCACGGCGGCCGTGCTGACCGGCGGGGCCCCCACCGGCGTCGCCCTCATCACGGTGGATCCCGCCGGTGACAACAGCATCGTGGTCTCCCCCGGCGCCAACGCCCGCCTCACGCCCGGCGACGTGACGGACGCGGGTGCGCTGCTCGCCGCCGCCCGCGTGGTCTCCCTCCAGCTGGAGATCCCGCCGGCGACGGTGGCGGCGGCCGTACGGGCGGCCGTGGCGGCGGGCACCCGGGTGGTCCTCAACCCCTCGCCGCCCGCACCGCTGCCCGCCGCAGTCCTGGCCGCCTGCGACCCCCTGGTGGCCAACGAACACGAGGCCCGCTTCCTGTTGCGCGGCCACCCGGCCGCCGCCGCGTCCGAGCCCGAGGCCTGGGCGTCCGCGCTGCTGGAGCGCGGGCCCCGCTCCGTGGTCGTGACCCTGGGCGCCGGGGGAGCACTCGTGGCCGGCCGCGACGGGGAGGCCCTGCGGGTGCCGAGCCCGCCGGTGGAGGCCGTGGACACCACGGGCGCGGGCGACGCCTTCACCGGGGCGCTGGCCTGGCGGCTCGCGGCCGGTGACGACCTGGAGGAAGCCGTACGGTTCGCCGTACGGGTCGGGGCCGCGGCGGTGACGCGGGCCGGGGCGCAGGAGTCCTTCCCCGCGGCGGAGGAGGTCCCCGCACCGTGAGCGGACGCCGGGCGGGCACAACCGAGGGGGCCCGGCCCCCTGGCCGGGCCCCCTCGCGGGTCCCCCCACCCCAAGCCTCCCGGAATCCCCCCTCGGGCCCTCCACAGGAAGCTTGACGCCCTGTACGACCCGCGAAGGTCCGGAAGGGTTGCACGGATTCCGGCAGTTACTGTTCCGTTACTCGACGTGCCGACGTCACACCCGCGCCGTAGCGTTTGACCCATGAGGGACGAATCTCTGCTGAGGGATGTGCTGGCCGAGCTCGGCGACGACCGCATCCAGGAGCTCGCGGGGGAGCTCGGCACCGACGCCGACGGTGCCCGCGGGGTCGTCGAGGCCACCGTCTCCGTCGTCCCCGGCACGATCGGCGAGGGCACGCTGGCCGGTGTCCTCGACCGGATCACCGCCCCCACCGCCGAGGCCGTGGCAGCGCGGACCGGGCTGCCGCTCGACTCCGTCACCCGGGCGCTCGAGCTCCTGCTCCCGGTCGTGCTGTCGGTCGTCGCCGAGCGCCGCCGGGCCCGTAACTGATCGACAGAAACCCGGCGCCCTTGGCCGCCTCGCCCCCGGCCGCCGCGCCCTCCGGCTAGAGCACGTGCGTCACGTAGCGCTCCGCGATCTCCGCCAGCACCTCGGCCCCGTCGCGCGCCCAGAGCCCCGGGCTGAAGATCTCGACCTCGGCCGGCCCGCCGTAGCCCGCCGCCTCGACCCGCTCCCGGAACCAGCGCAGATCCACGCAGCCGTCCCCCAGCTGCCCGCGCCCCAGCAGCACGCCCTCCGGCAGCGGCGTCACCCAGTCGGCGAGCTGGAAAGCCGCGATACGGCCGCCGCGTCCCGCGCGTTCGATCTGCGCGGCCACCGTGTCGTCCCACCACAGGTGATAGGTATCCACGACCACGCCCACCTGACCCGCGGGAAAGCGCTCGGCCAGGTCGAGCGCCTGCGCGAGGGTCGAGACCACGCAGCGGTCCGCGGCGTACATCGGGTGCAGCGGCTCGATCGCCAGCCGTACGCCCCGCTCGGCGGCGTAGGGCGCCAACTCCACCAGCGCGTCCGCGATCCGCTCCCGGGCCCCCGCCAGGTCGCGGCTCCCCTCCGGGAGCCCGCCCGAGACCAGGACCAGCGTCTCCGTGCCGAGCACCGCGGCCTCGTCGACGGCCGCCCGGTTGTCCTCGAGCGCGGCCGCCCGCCCGGCCGGGTCGGCCGCGGTGAAGAAGCCGCCGCGGCACAGGCTCGTGACCGCCAGGCCCGCGTCCCGTACGAGCCGGGCCGCGCGCCCCGGCCCGTACTCCTGGACCGGCGCGCGCCACAGCCCGACGCCCGGCACGCCCGCGTGGGCGCATCCTTCGACGAGTTCGGGCAGGGACCACTGCCTGATGGTCTCCTGATTGAGGCTCAGCCTCGCCAGACCACCCGCCTTCACCGGAGTCACTGAAGCACCCCCTGGAGGCCGAGCAGGGACTTCATCCGGGCCTCGGCCAGCGCCGGGTCGGGGAACAGGCCGAGCCCGTCGGCCAGTTCGTACGCCCGCGCCAGGTGGGGCAGCGACCGGGCGGACTGGAGGCCGCCCACCATCGTGAAGTGCGACTGGTGCCCCGACAGCCAGGCCAGCAGGACGACACCTGTCTTATAGAAGCGGGTCGGGGCCTGGAAGAGGTGCCGGGACAGCTCGACCGTGGGGTCGAGGAGCTCGCGGAAGCCCTGGGTGTCGCCGGTGTCGAGGACGCGTACGGCCTCGGCGGCCAGCGGGCCGATCGGGTCGAAGATGCCGAGCAGGGCGTGGCTGAAACCGTGCTCGTCGCCCTCGATCAGCTCGGGGTAGTGGAAGTCGTCGCCGGTGTAGCAGCGCACGCCGTCCGGGAGGCGGCGGCGAAGGCGGGTCTCCCGCCGGGCGTCGAGCAGGGAGACCTTGACGCCGTCCACCTTGTCGGGGTGCGCGGCGATGACCTCCAGGAGGGCAGCGGCCGCGGCGTCGAGGTCCTCGCTGCCCCAGTAGCCGGTGAGGGCCGGGTCGAACGTCGGGCCGAGCCAGTGGAGGATCACGGGCGCGGCGGCCTGGCGCAGCAGATGGCCGTAGACCTCGAGGTAGTCCTCGGGGCCCCGGGCGGTGGCGGCGAGCGCGCGGGAAGCCATCAGGATGGCCTGCGCACCGGCGTCCTCGATGAGCGCGAGCTGCTCCTCGTACGCCGCCCGTACCTCGGCCAGGCCCGCGGCGGGTGCGGCGAGTTGGTCGGTCCCGGCCCCGCAGGCGATACGGCCGCCGACGGCCCTCGCCTCGGCCGCCGAGCGGCGGATCAACTCGGCGGCGGCGGCCCAGTCCAGGCCCATGCCGCGCTGGGCGGTGTCCATCGCCTCGGCGACACCGAGCCCGTGGGACCACAGGTGGTGGCGGAAGGCGAACGTGGCGTCCCAGTCGAGGGCGGCGGGCCCGTCGGGTGTGGTGTCGGCGAGGGGGTCGGCGACGACGTGCGCGGCGGAGAAGACCGTACGGGAGGCCGGTGCGCTCTGCGGGCGGGCGGCCGGGACGGCACGGGCGTACGGTGCGGGCTCGCGCCGCGGTTCGTAGATGCGCAACGCGCCGCGGGCGCCGGGGAGTCGGATCGTCACGGCTTCAGCTCCGGTACGTCCAGGCGGCGCCCCTCCGCCGCGGATCTGAGGCCGAGCTCCGCGAGTTGCACCCCGCGGGCGCCCGCGAGCAGGTCCTGGCTCCACGGCTCGTCGAGCGCCACGTGCCGCAGGAACAGCTCCCACTGCGCTTTGAAGGCGTTGTCGAAGTCGGCGTTGTCGGGGACCTCCTGCCACTGCTCGCGGAAGCGCTCGGCGGCCGGGAGGTCGGGGTTCCAGACGGGCTTGGGGGTCGTGCAGCGGTGCTGTACGCGGCAGTTGCGGAGACCGGCGACCGCGGAGCCCTCCGTGCCGTCGACCTGGAACTCCACCAGCTCGTCGCGGTTGACCCGGACCGTCCAGGAGGAGTTGATCTGGGCGACCGCCCCGCCGTCGAGCTGGAATATCGCGTACGCCGCGTCGTCGGCCGTCGCGTCGTAGAGCCTGCCCTCCTCGTCCCGGCGGGCCGGGATGTGGGTGGTGACGTGCGCCTGCACGGTCCTTATGGCGCCGACCAGGCCGTGCAGGACGTACTCCCAGTGCGGGAACATGTCCCTGACGATGCCGCCGCCGTCCTCGGCCCGGTAATTCCAGGAGGGCCGCTGGGCCTCCTGCCAGCCGCCTTCGAAGACCCAGTAGCCGAACTCGCCGCGCACCGACAGGATCCGGCCGAAGAAGCCGCCGTCGATCAGCCGCTTCAGCTTGAGCGGGCCGGGGAGGAAGAGCTTGTCCTGGACGACGCCGTGCTTGATCCCGGCGCGTTCGGCGAGCCGGGCGAGCTCGAGCGCGCCGTCGAGGCCGGTGGCCGTCGGCTTCTCGCAGTAGACGTGCTTGCCCGCGGCGATCGCTCTCTTCACTGCCGTCTCGCGGGCGGAGGTGACCTGGGCGTCGAAGTAGATGTCGATGGCCGGGTCGGCGAGCACGGCGTCGAGGTCGGTGGTCCAGTGCTCCAGGCAGTGGCGCTCTGCGAGGTCTTTGAGGACGTGCGCGCGGCGCCCGATGAGAACCGGCTCGGGCCACAGCACGACGCCGCCGCCCAGATCCAGGCCGCCCTGCTCGCGGATGGCGAGGATCGAGCGTACGAGGTGCTGCCGGTGGCCCATCCGACCGGTCACGCCGTTCATGGCGATCCGCACGGTCTTACGTCTCACGTGGGTGCTCCCCCTCTGGTGTGGCGGGCGTGCGCGGAGGTCGGGCGTCGGGCAGCGCACGGCACAGCAAGCGCTTTCCATCGGAAAGCTAGCCTGCGGAGCTGTTGCGCTTCAAGAGGAGGGGGTGCGCGGGCAGTTGTCCCAAGGGGTGGCCGACTGAGCCTCACCGAGCCCTCCGGCGGAACCCGACCCGCTCCGGCCGTGGGCCCCGGCAGGGACCCGGCGGCCGCGGCCCGGGCGGGTCCTATCAACGACACGAACTCCCCATCGTCACGGCCGTTGTGAGCGCAACAAATGTGGAGGTGTCCCTTTCGATTTCGTCGCTGCCCGCCCGCAGCACCGAGACCCCCATGTACCGCGGTACCTCCGGTCTCGTCGCCGGCCAGCACCTGGAAAGCGCTGACAGCCGGGCGACAGCGGCGCGCGGGCTCATGGGGATCGAGAGGCGGGTGGGCCCAGCGGTCCGGGTGCGGGTATGGGTGGGCCAGGGGCATGGGATACGTTGCTTCGACGGCGATGGAAAGCGCTTGTTCAGGAGAAGCTCCAGAGACGACTCACATGTCTGGACAAGGGGGCGTGCAGTAGGAAGCGCAACCCCTCCACCACTTGTCACACGAAGTGAGAGCATGTGTCCGGGCAGTCGAAGCGCTTGAAAACAGGGGGCCTTCGCGCACGACCGTCCGCACCACTCACGGCACTCACCAGGCGGAGGAAGAGATGGCAGTGACCCTGGCGGATGTGGCGGCCCGCGCCCAGGTCTCGTCGGCCACGGTCTCCCGCGTGCTCAGTGGCAACTACCCCGTCTCGGAGGCGACCAGGGCCCGCGTGCTGCGGGCGGTCGACGAGCTGGACTACGTGCTGAACGGCCCCGCGAGCGCGCTCGCCGCCGCCACATCCGACCTGGTCGGCATCCTCGTCAACGACATCGCCGACCCCTTCTTCGGCATCATCGCCGGCGCCGTCCAGTCCGAGATCGGCGGCGGGCGGCCCAACGGCAGGGGCGGCGAGAAGCTGGCCGTGGTGTGCAACACCGGCGGCTCGCCCAAGCGCGAACTCACCTATCTCACCCTGCTCCAGCGGCAGCGCGCCGCCGCGGTCGTGCTGACCGGCGGCGCGGTCGAGGACCCGGAGCACGCCGCGGCCGTGACGGCGAAGCTCGGCCGGCTCTCGGCGGCGGGGACGCGGGTCGTCCTCTGCGGCCGCCCGCCGCTGACGACTGCCCCCGGCGCCGACGGCGAGGCGCCGCCCGCCGCCGTCACGCTCGCCTTCGACAACCAGGGCGGCGCCCAGCGCCTGACCGAGCACCTGCTCGCGCTGGGCCACCGCCGGATCGGCTACATCGCGGGCCCCGCCAACCGCACCACGACGCGGTACCGCCTCGAGGGCCACCTCGCCGCCCTCGCCGCGGCCGGGCTCGCCGAGGGCGCGGACCGGCTGACCGTTCACGGCTTGTACGACCGCGCCTCCGGCTACGACGCGGCCCTCGAACTCCTGCGCCGCAGCCCGGACCTGACCGCGATCGCGGCCGCCAACGACTCGATCGCGCTGGGCGTCTGCGCGGCCCTGCGCGACCGCGGCCTGCGCATACCGGAGGACGTCTCGGTCACCGGCTTCGACGACCTGCCCTTCAGCGTGGACGCGGTACCCGCGCTCACGACCGTACGGCTGCCGCTGCACGAGGCGGGGGCCAGGGCGGGACGGCTGGCGATGGGCCGCGAGACCCCGCCGCCGGGGGGCGTGGCGACGATCCGCGCCGACCTGATGGCCCGCGCGTCCACGGCTCCGCCGCCGTCGGCCGCATAGTGCTGTGACCGCGTAGCACCCCCTTTGAGCAGAGGCTACGCTCGCGCCGTGACCGCGACATGGGAGCCCACGACGCCGGGTGTGCTGCGTCTGCCGTCGGGCCGGCTCATCCGCGGCCGGGGACTGCGACACCCGCTCCCGCAGGGCCCGCAGCCCGCCTTCGCGCTCTATCTGCTGGGCCGTCGGCCACCGCCCGTAACCTGGGAAAACCGATGGCTTCGTTGGCCCGACTTCTGGCTCCCCTCCGACCGCCCCGCAGCCGCCGACGCGCTGCGCGAGGCATGGGTACGTGCTGAAGCCGAGCGCGTAGAGATCGCCTGCTCCGGGGGACACGGACGCACCGGCACTGCGCTGGCCTGCCTCGCTGTGCTCGACGGGGTGCCCAGCCACCAGGCGGTCGCCTACGTCCGGGAGCACTACGCTCCACGCGCCGTTGAGACACCCTGGCAGCGCCGTTTCGTCTCCCGCTTCCCGTAGCGGCTGTCCAACGCGCCCCGCGGGAGCGGCTGTTCCGCGGTGACTAGGATCTGCGGACCATGGACATAGCGGTGTACCTCCTCATCCCCCTCGTCGGACTGCTGGGCGCTGCCCTGGAGCGCAAGCTCGACCGGATCGACCGCAGAATCGCCCGCGTGGAGCGCGACGTTGATCTGGTCCTCGGCCACCTGGGCATCCGCGAGGCCGACCCCGCACTGGACCGGGTCGGTGCGCTGGTCCAGGAGGGGAAGAAGATCGAAGCCATCAAGGTCTACCGCGAGGTCACGGGTGCCGGCCTGAAGGAGGCCAAGGACGCGGTCGACCGCATGCCGGGCCCACGCTGATCCTGCGGCCGGGCTGCCCCGGAACCCCGGGGTCACCACCCCCTTCCCCAAATGCTTGACCGAGAGCAACTATTGGGTCGACCAGTCCGTGAAGGGGGGTGCCCGTATGAGCCCGATCAACGATCTCGACTCCGCCGTGGCAGAAGTCCGCGAGTTCAACCGCGTCTACACCCGGCTCATCGGCGCTCTCGACTATCCGGAGAAGCTGCGCACCCCTTACTCCCTGAGCGAGGCCCGGGTCCTCTACGAGCTCGCCCGGAGCGGCCTCACGCGCGTCCAGCGCCTGCGCGAGGAACTGGGTCTCGCACCCTCGCATCTGAGCCGGATGCTCGGCCGCTTCGAGGAGCAGGGGCTGATCGCCCGGGAACGGTACGCGGAGGACGCGCGCCACCAGCAGGTCCGGCTCACGGAGTCCGGGCGGGCTGCGGCTGCTGAGCTGGACGAACGGTCCAGGGAGGCCGTCGCCGAGCTGTTGCTCGGCTGCAACGGCACGCAGGTCCGGGAGCTGACCCGGGCCCTGCGCACCGTGCGCTCCACGCTCACCGAGCCGGCGGCCGGCAGGGGGGAGGTGCGGCTGCGGGAGCCGGGGCCCGGGGATCTCGGGTGGATCGTGCAGGCGCATGGCGCGCTGTACGCCGCCGAGTACGGGTGGGACGTACGGTTCGAGGCGCTCGTGGCCCGCATCGTCGCCGACTTCGCCGAGGACCACGACCCGCTGCTGGAGCGGGTGTGGATCGCCGAGCTGGGCGGAAGGGCGGTCGGCTCCGTCATGTGCGTACGGGACGCGGCGCCCGGCGCCGCCCGGCTGCGGCTGCTGCTCGTGGACCCCGCCGCGCGCGGATACGGGATCGGGGACCGGCTCGTCCGGGCCTGCATCCGCTTCGCCCGCGAGGCGGGGTACCGCGAGCTGGTCCTGTGGACCAACGACGTCCTCACCGCGGCCCGGAAGATCTACGTCCGGGCGGGCTTCCAGCTCATCGCCGAGAAGCCGCACCACAGCTACGGCGCCGATCTCGTGGGCCAGGACTGGCGCCTGGACCTCCACGAACCGGACCCCAAGGGCCCCGCTCACTCGTAGCCGTGGTCACTCGTCGCCCCGATGACGTGCCGCCCTGATCACTTACCGCCGTGATCACATGTCCCGGTAGCGCTTGGCCTCCGCGAGCTGCTGCCGGAGTTCCGGTGCGGTGAGGCGCTTGACGTAGCCCGGGGTGTCGCGCTGGATGCGCCAGCCCTCCGCGAGCGGACCGATGTCGACCGGGTCGAAGCCGAACGAGTCGATCAGGTCGGCGACCACCTTGCGCGCCTCCGGATCGTCGCCAGCGACGATCAGAGCGCGCCGCTTGTCCGCGCCGGCCGGCTGGGCGTCGGCCGTCAGGTCGGCGGCCATGATGTGGTTGAACCCCTTGACGACGCGGGACTCCGGCAGGTGTGCCTGGAGCAGCTCCGCCGTCGTGGTGGACTCGTCGTCGAGCTCGGGGATCTGCCCGTCGCGCTGCGGGTAGTAGTTGTTGGCGTCGATCACGACCTTGCCGGCGAGCGGCTCGACCGGGACCTGGGCGTAGTTCTTGAGCGGGATGGCAACGAGGACGATCTCGCCCGCCTCCGCGGCCTCCCGCGCCGTCGCTCCGGTGAGCTTGTCGCCGAGTTCGGCGAACAGCTGCCGCGGCAGCGTCTCCGGGCCCCGGGAGTTGCTGATGACGACGTCGTGGCCTTGTGCGACGGCGAGCCGCGCGATCTGGCTGCCGATGTTGCCCGCGCCGATGATGCCAATCTTCATCTTCTGCCTCCTTGGTCCCAAGCCAAGCACTTTCCGACAGAAAGCACAACGCGAGAGTTAGCGCTAACTAATGGATAGCACTGTGGAAGCGTATGCTCAGCGCATGAATGACCCCGAGTTCGACGTCTTCGAGCGCGCATGTCCCTCGCGCTCCACGCTCGAGCACGTCACCGGCCGCTGGGGGAGCCTCACCCTCGGCGCCCTCAGCGAGTCCCCGTGCCGCTTCAACGAGCTGCGCCGCCGCGTCGACGGCGTCAGCGAGAAGATGCTGTCCCAGACCCTCCATGCGCTCGAGCGCGACGGACTCGTGCACCGCGACGCGCAGCCGACCAATCCGCCGCGCGTCGACTACAGCCTCACCCCGCTCGGGCGCAGGACCGCCGAGCGGCTGCTCGGACTGATCGAGCTCGTCGAGTCGCACATGCCGGAAGTACTGGCGGCCCAGCGGCGTTACGACGCCGAGCGGGCCCGGAGCACCGAGCGGGCCGAGAGCGGCAAGCGCTGACCTCGGGCGGCGCGGGCGACGGGCCTCGAGCTGCCGGTGAGCTCCCGGTGAGCTCCCGGACCCCGCCCCGCCCCGGCCCGCCGTGGCCTGTTCAAGCCGCCCGGATGCGCGGGGGGCGGCCGCCCGGCAGGGTTGACCGTAGGGTGGGCGCTGCATACGTCCGCTGGCATCCGTCCGCCCGTAGCAACTGCTTGCCGGAGCCCACCCAGGAGCAGCCGTGAAACTCGCCTTCTCGACCCTCGGAGTGCCCGGTATGCCGGTCGCGGACGTCGTGCGGCTGGCCTCCGGCAGCGGCTTCCACGGGGTGGAGTTGCGGGCCCACCCCGAGGAGCCCGTGCACCCGGGCATCGGGCTCTCGGAACGCGTCGATGTCGTCGAGCAGTTCAAGGCGGCCGGGGTGGAGATCCTCACCGTCGCGGGCTACGCGCGCGTGGCCGCGCCCGGCGACGACGAGCCCGTGATCGACGAGCTCTCCGAACTGGTCGCGCTCGCCCGCGACCTGGGCGCCCCGTACGTCCGGGTCTTCCCCGGCGGCGGTGACCAGCCCGTGGAGGAGGCGGACGCGATCGCCGCCCGCCGCCTCGCGGCGGCGGCCCCGCACGCCGCCGACCTCGGCGTCCGGCTCCTGCTCGAGACCCATGACTCGCACTGCCGCGGCGTGGACGCGGCCCGCATCCTGGGCCTGGTGGGCCACCGCAGCGTCGGCGCGATCTGGGACGTGATGCACCCCTGGCGCGGCGGCGAGGAACCGGCCGCCACCTTCGCCGTACTGGCCCCGCACCTCGGCTATGTGCAGGTCAAGGACATCGCCACCGCGGACGACACGGCCCCGCTGCCGCTCGGCGCGGGCGTGCTGCCGCTGGCCGAGACCATCGAGCTGCTCAGCCGCGCGGGCTGGGACGGCTGGCTGTGCTGGGAGTACGAGAAGCGCTGGTACCCGCAGGCGGCGGAGCTTCCGCCGCTGCTGGAACCGGCCCGCGACCATCTGTCGTGGCTGCTCGCCCAGTCCGCCTGAGCCCAGAGCGCGTGAGCCCGCTCCGCCCGAAGGTCCCCGTCCCCGCGAAAGACGTGACGGCGACCCCGCCGACCAGCAGCGCCGCCGCACACCACCGCAGTGGGCTGATCCCCTCCCCGAGCAGCAGCGCCGCCGAGGACATCCCGAAGACCGGCACCAGCAGCGAGTAGGGCGCGACCGACGACGCGGGATACGTACGGAGCAGAAACCCCCACGCCCCGAAGCCGAAGACGGTGGTGACCCAGGCGACGTACACGATGGTCCCCGCGCCGCTCCAGTCGAGCGAGCGCAGCGCCTCCAGGTCGGCGTCCGGGCCTTCCAGGAGCAGGGAGAGGCCGAGCAGCGGGAGTACGGGGACGAGGCTGACCCAGACCATGAAGGCGAGGGCGTCGGGCGGGGCGGCCATGCGGGTGAGGACGTTGGACACGCCCCAGAAGAACGCGGCCGCGACGAGCAGCACGAAGCCGAGCATCGGGCCCGACGTGCCCTCGTCGACAGCGGCGACCGCGATGCCCGCGAGCGCCACCCCCATGCCCAGCACGCGCGTACGGCCCGGCCGTTCGCCCAGCACCACGGCCGCGACGACCGCCGTGAACACCGCCTGGATCTGCAGCACGAGCGAGGAGAGCCCGGCGGGCATGCCCAGGTGCATGCCGGTGAAGAGCAGCCCGAACTTGACGACGCCGAGCACCACACCGACCGCGACGAGCCAGCGCCACGCGACCGGCGGCCGCCGTACGAAGAGGACGGCGGGCAGCGCGGCCACCAGGAAGCGCAGCGCGGAGAACAGCAGGGGCGGGAAGTGGTCGAGCCCGATCTCGATGACGACGAAGTTCACTCCCCAGACGGCGGCGACGAGGACGGCCAGGGCGATGTGTGCAGGACGCATGGACCGAGGATGGCCGCCGGTGACTGTGAAGCACCAGCGCGGAACTCTTCATGATTGGATGCAGTAATGCTGAAGTGAGCGGGGAGAAGGAGGGGGACCGATGCTGGATCTGTCCCGGCTGCGGGCGCTGCACGCGGTGTCCGTGCACGGCTCGGTGGGCGCCGCGGCGGTCGCCCTCGGCTACACGCCCTCGGCCGTGTCCCAGCAGATCGCGAAACTGGAGCGGGAGACCCGTACGACGCTGCTCGAGCGGCAGGGCCGCGGGGTCGTCCTGACCGACGCGGCCCAGCAGTTGGCCGCCACCGCCGAGCAGTTGCTGGCCATCGTGGAGCGGGCCGAGACGACGCTGGAGGAGCGCCGGGGGCAGCCCTCGGGACGGCTGCTGGTGGCGGCGTTCGCCACGGCGGCGCGCGGTCTGCTGCCCGGTGTGCTGGCCGAACTCGCCGAGTGCCACCCATCGTTGGACACCCGACTCACGGAGATTGACCCGCACATGACACCGGGGCTCGTGGCCCAGGGCGTGATCGACCTGGCCGTGACGCACGACTGGGACATCTCGCCGCTGCCCGCGCCCGAGGGGGTCGAGCGGGCGGTGATCGGTGACGACCCGTCGGACGTGGTCGTACCGGCAGGGCACCCGCTGGCGCGGCGCGCGAAGCTCACGCGTGAGGACCTGGCGGGGCAGCGGTGGATCTGCCAGCCGCCGGGCTCGGTGTGCCACGACTGGCTCGTACGGACGCTGCGCGCCTCCGGGCACGAGCCGGATCTCGCGTACCAGGTGGCCGAGTACTCGACGCAGCTCGCGCTGGTGGCCGCCGGTCTCGGCATCGCGCTGGTGCCGCGCCTCGGCCGCGACCGCCTGCCGGACGGCGCGGTCGCGCTGCCCCTGGACCCTACGCCGGTCCGCCGCCTCTACGCGATGTGGCGTCCGGGCGCGGCCCGCCGCCCGGCCATCAGGGAAGCGGTCCGCGTCCTTCGCGACCACTATCCGCGGCTCGCGGCCTGAGCGGGTACGCCGATCCATCGCGATCCACGCAGCTCACAGCGGTGCGGAGCGGCTGGCGGGAATCCGTTGAACACTGGCAGCAGCGCCACTGCCGCCGTCGCGCGAAGGCCGCTGCGCCACGACGCACCACCACGGCCTGGACCTGCTGGAGCCACCGGGGTGACCGCCGTGGACGCGCGCGTTGTCGACGACGGGGACCTGGTGACCGGGGGCGGGCGTCACATCCGGCCTGGATCTCGGCCTGTACCTGCTGGAGCGGGAACTCGGCCCTCGTTTCGCGCACGCCGTCGAGCAGCTCTTCGCTCACGAACGCCGTGGCACCACCTGGCGCAGCGCCGGACTCGAGCCGGCCGGATTCTGACCCGCCGACTTCTGACCGGCCGGCTTCTGACCTGCGTCGCACCGCGCCGGAGGCGTGGTCGCCAACTCCCCGCCCGGTGCGGGATGTCACGGGGGCCGGCCCCCAGCGCGTCCGCGCAGAGCTGTGCGAACCAGCGCAGCCCGGGTACGGCCGGCAGCCAGCCCAGCACGGCCCACCCGAGGTGCAGATGGCCGAGCATGCGCCCGAGCGCGGCGACGCCCTCGGCCGTGACGGCCCCGTCATCCGTCTCGTACGTCATGCGGCGCAGCGGCCGCGGATGGTGTTCGGCCGGGACGAGTTCCAGCGCGACCGGGCGCCGCCGGGCGACCCAGCGGCCGAACTGGCTGCACGGACCGCAGCTTTCCGCCACGTACAGGCGGGCCGGTGCGGTGCCCGGCCAGGGCCGCAGGCGGGGCAGCCAGGGCCGCACCCCGGCGCGGTAGGCGGTCCACCGCTCCCCGTACGCGGCGCGCAGCCCGGCGCTCTCGTGCCAGTCGGCGAGCCCGGCGCCATAGGCGAAGGCGGCGGCCGCGGCGGCGAGAAGCCGCCAGTCGAGGGCGATCAGGCCGAGCAGCGCGTGGCTGAGCACGATCGACAGTTGCATCGGGTTGCGCACGTACGCGTACGGGCCGCTGGTGACCAGCCGGGCCGGCGGGTCGTACGGGACGGGTGTGCCGCCGCCGCGCTGCACGAACTCCCGCACAGCGACAGCGCCCAGCAGCAGCGGCACCGCCAGGAGCTGGACCGTGACCGCCGCTCCGGCGCGGCCGCCGGGCAGCTCCGGGCGGACGAGGGCGAGCGGCAGCGCGAACATCAGGGCGCCACTGAGCAGCATCTGCATCCCCGCCCGTACGGCGAGCCGCTGCGCCCGCAGCGTCCAGCGGGCGAGCAGCAGCCCCGGCACGAGGACGGCGGCGACGGCGACCGCCTCGCCCGCGAGCCAGCCGCCGCCGAGCCGTACGACGGGCTCGGCGAGCGGCATCGCGGCCAGGTCGAACCACGCGAGGCCCGCGGCGACGAGTGGCAGCGGAAGCCGGTCGGCGCCCGCGAGCACGGGCAGGGCACCCCACAGCAGCGCCCAACCGATCAGCAGGTCGACCGGCAGCCCGGCGGCCGTCCCGCCCTCGGCGGCGAAGGACCACCAACCCACGTGTACCGCAAGGAGGTTGACGGCGGGCAGCCAGACCGCGTTCCAGGCAGTGGCCAGAATCGCGGCGGCCACCGCACGGCGGCCGGGCGGCCGGAGGCCGACGGCCACAGCGGTCGCGACGAGCGGCCCGAACAGGCACGCGCCGCGGACGAGCGCGACCCCCGCTTCGGCCCCGGCCCCGCTCATGACCGGCCCTTCCCCGCTGCCAGGCGCCCCGGCTCTCCGGAGCTGACAGGGTGGGCATGGCCGGTTGACGGGATCACCGCGCGGCTCCCGCGGAGAAGGTGTCCGCCAGATACGCCGCGGCCTGCTCCATGCCGTACCTCTGCAGCGGACCGAAGTACCAGCCCGGGTCATACGTGCGGCGGTAGCGCAGCGTCCAGGTGACCTCCGTGCGCCCCCCGGCCGCGGGCCGCCAGGTCACCTCCGCCGAGCCGAGGTCGAGCCAGCGTGCCAGCGTGGTGTCCCGCTCGATGTCGAAGACGACGCGGCCCGGCGCCCGTTCGGCCACGACCAGCCGCATCATGCGCGGCGTCGGACGCGCCGCGATCCCGAGGGACTTGCGCGGGGTGAAGGTGATGCTGCGGTGGTCGCCGACGTCGAGCCCGGAGCCCTCGGCCTTCCGCGGCCGCGGGAACGGGACCCCGCGCAGGAAGACCGGCTCCGGCGGGGCGAAGCGGGGCGGCGCGGCGAGCGCCACCTCGTACGACGCGGGGCTCGCGGCGACCGAACGGGTCACGGACGCGGCCCCGTCCCGCGGGAGTTCGTACGCTCCCGTCCCCTCCAGTACGAGCACGGCGAGCAGCGGCAGCGCCGCGAAGGCGTGCGCGCGGTTGTCCCTGCGCCCGGCGTAGTCGACGATCAGGCCGATGCCCACGGCCACCAGGTAGAACAGCGGGGCCGCCATGACGAGGCAGACGACCCCTTCGTCGAGCAGCGGCCCGGCGAGCGCGAGCCCGACCGTGACCCCGGCGAGGGCAGTGCCGGTCGCGCTCTTGGGCCGGGCCGTGACGACGACGGCCAGGGCGATGAAGGCCGGCAGGCCGACGTAGAAGAGGGCCGTCTGCTCCAGGCGCCCCGCGTGCAGAACCTTGTAGAGCAGCATCGCCGCGAACAGCACCAGCAGCACACTGCCCAGCAGCCACCGCTCCCGCGATATCCCCGGCCGCCCGCTGTCGTCCTCGTCCATGGATCCCCCCTGCCTTCCCGTTGGTTGATCGGTCTTCATCAGTTTTCATCGATCGGTTTAATCACTCGATTAAACCGTATGATGAAGGCTCGACGGGAGGATGGTCAATGACGGCGGACACCAAGGACCGGCTGATCGAGGCGGCGACAGCGGTCCTGAAGACCCACGGCTACGGCGGCACCAGCGCCCGTACGATCGCCAAGGAGGCGGGGGTCAACTCGGCGCTGGTCTTCTACCACTTCGGCGGGGTCGACCCCTTGCTGCTCGCCGCCCTGGACCAGTCGTCGGCCCAGCGGATGGCCCGGCACAGCGCCACGGTCGCCGGGGTGAAGAGCCTGGAGGAGCTGGCCGAGGCCGCCACCCGCATCTACCGCGACGACCTCGAAGGCGGCCACATCACGCTCTTCTCCGAGCTCGTCGCGGCCGCTGTCGCCAAGCCCGAGCTGCGCGAGCCGGTGTCGCAGCGGGCCGAGCCCTGGCTGGCGTTCATCGAGGAGACGCTGGAGCGGGTGATCGGCGGCACCGCGCTCGCCCGGCTGACCCCGCCCCGCGACCTGGCCAACGCGGCGATCACCTTCTACCTCGGGGTGAACCTCTTCACGGTGCTGGACGCGGACCTGTCGCGTACGGACTCGGTCTTCGCGATGGTGCGGCGCCTTGCCCCGCGCGCCAAGCTGCTGACGATGCGTCTGCCGAGCCGGCGCCGGGCGCCGCGCACGTCCCAGTGAGCCCGCCGGGCGTCCCGGTGAGCCCGCCGGTCGTTCCGGGGGAGCCGCGTACGCCCCAGTGAGCCTGCCTGCGCCTCGGCGTACACCTCGACAGGCGCCCCGCCCGGCGCTTCCCATTGACTGGCACTTACTTTCCGGCTATCCGTGTCTCACCGACAATTCCTGGAAGTTTCCTTCAATCCGCCGCCACGCACCTCCTCCCGGAAGGAGTGCACGTGCACCACGAAGAAACGACCGCTCCGAGACCGCGACCGTCCAGACGGACCGTCCTGGCCGGCGCCACCGCCGTCACCGCGGCGGCCTCCCTCACCGCGGCCGCCACCGCCCCGGCCGCCCACGCCGCAAGTCCCCTCTCCCCCGCGGACCGCGAGCGGCTCCGCAGGCTCATCTCCCGGATGAGCCTCGAGGAGAAGGTCGGCCAGCTCTTCGTCATGCGGGTCTACGGGCACTCCGCCACCGACCCCGACCCGGCCGACGTCGAGGTCAACCGGAAGGAGATGGGCGTCTCCAATGCCGCAGAGCTGATCGCCAAGTACCACGTCGGCGGCATCATCTACTTCTCCTGGGCGCACAACACCCGCAACCCCCACCAGATCGCCGCTCTGTCCAACGGCATCCAGAAGGCCGGGCTCGCCCAGCCCACGCCCGTACCGCTGCTCATCTCCACCGACCAGGAGCACGGGATAGTGGCCCGCGTCGGCGCGCCCGCCACGCTGCTCCCCGGCGCGATGGCCCTGGGCGCGCACGCCTCGCGCGCGGACGCCCGTACGGCCGCGCGCATCGCAGGAGCCGAGCTGGCCGCCCTGGGCATCAAGCAGAACTACGCTCCGGTCGCGGACGTCAATGTGAACCCGGCCAACCCGGTCATCGGCGTGCGGTCCTTCGGCGCCGACCCGGGGGCCGTGGCCAGGCTGGTCGCGGCAGAGGTGGAGGGCTACCAGAGCGCCGGGGTCGTGGCCACCGCCAAGCACTTCCCCGGGCACGGCGACACCGCGACCGACAGCCACTTCGGGCTGCCGCTCATCACCCACAGCGCCGAGGAGTGGGAGCGGCTCGACGCGCCGCCGTTCAAAGCCGCGATCGAGGCCGGTATCGACTCGATCATGACGGCCCACCTGCTGTTCCCCGCCCTCGACCCCGCCGACGACCCGGCGACCCTCTCCCGCCCGATCCTCACCGGCATCCTGCGCGAACGGCTCGGCTACGGCGGCGTGGTGGTCACCGACTCGCTCGGCATGGCGGGCGTACGGCAGAAGTACGGGGACGACCGGGTGCCGGTGCTCGCGCTCAAGGCGGGTGTCGACCAGCTGCTCAACCCGCCGGACCTGCCCGTCGCCTGGAACGCCGTCCTCAAGGCGGTACGGGACGGGGAGATCGCCGAGAAGCGGCTCGACGAGTCGATCCTCCGGGTGCTGGAACTGAAGGCGCGCCGCGGTCTTTTCGGCGACCCGTACGTCAGCGACAAGGACGTGGACCGTGTCGTGGGCACCCGGGCGCACCTGACCGCCGCGGACCGGATCGCCGAGCGCACCACGACGCTGCTGGTCAATCGGGACGGCCTGCTGCCGCTGTCCCGGCGCAGGCACCGGAACATCCTGGTGGCCGGTGTCGACCCGGCCGCGCCGTCGGGCACCGGCGGCCCGCCGACCGCCGTCCTCGCCAGGGCCCTGACCGAGCTGGGCTTCACGGCCACGGCGCTGTCCACCAGCACGGGTTCGCAGCCCAGCCCCACACAGGCGAAGATCGACGAGGCGGTGGCGGCGGCGCGCGGCAAGGACGCGGTCGTGGTGACGACGTACAACGTGTCCGCCACCTCCTCGCAGCGCACTCTCGTCTCGTCACTCGCGGAGACCGGCGTGCCGGTGGTGCACCTCGCGATCCGCAATCCGTACGACATCGCGCGGCTCGGCGACTCCGGGGCCGGAGCGTCGCTGGCGACCTACTCCTGGACGGACGTGGAACTGCGGGCCGCGGCGCGGGTGGTCGCGGGCGGGGCCGAGCCGGTCGGCAGGCTGCCGGTGCCGGTGCCGCGGGCGGACGACCCGGCCCAGGTGCTGTACCCGATGGGGTACGGGCTGTCGTACTGACCGGTGCGGGTGCGCTCCCGCGCGCTCCCGTATGCGGGTGCGGACACCCCGCGTAGAGGACGGCACA
>NZ_JBQQBX010000090.1:0-1683 GCF_052245475.1 Streptomyces sp. 7N604
CCGCAACCCGCTCCTCGAACCACTCGGAAACCGACAGCGACGGCACCACACGCCCGGTGTCATTCCACTCCACCAGCAGCCTGCGGGCCTCATCGGCATCCAGCAGCTCCGCTCGGCTGATCGGCTCGTCGGGCCCGGTGACCATGGCCTCGAGTACGCGGAGGAAGCGCTGCCCCAACGCTTCGACCGTCGCCGGGTCGAACAGGTCGGTGCTGTACTCCAGCACACCCTGCAGGCCCGCCTGCTCATTGCCGGCGCCACGCCGGTCGGCGAAGGCGAACGACAGGTCGAACTTGCCGACGCCCGTGTCGGTGGCGGCCCGCGTGACCGTCAGGCCGGGCAGCTGGGCTACGGCGTCGTCCACGGCGGCCGTGTCCGTGTTGTTGAAGGCCAGCAGCACCTGGAAGAGGGGGTGCCGGGACAGTGAACGCTCCGGATTGATCACCTCGACCAGCCGCTCGAACGGCAGATCCTGATGCGCGTACGCCGACAGGCTCTGCGCCCGCACCCGCTCGATGAGCGCCCGGGCCGTCGGGTCGCCGGAGGTGTCCGTGCGCAGCACGAGCGTGTTGATGAAGACACCCACCAAGTTCTCGAGGGCGTCGTCGGTGCGGCCTGCGATCGGGGTGCCGATGGGGATGTCCGTCCCGGCGCCCAGCCTGGTCAGCAATGCCGCCAGGCCCGCCTGCACCACCATGAACGGACTGGCCTGAGTCTCCCGGGCAAGGGCGACCACCCGCTCGTACAGCTCCGTCGGCACCTCAAAGGCGATCCGCTCGCCCCGGTGGGAAGCAACAGCCGGCCGCGGCCGGTCGGTCGGCAACTCCAACTGATCCGGCAGACCCGCCAACGCCTCCCGCCAGTACGCCAGCTGACGGGAGATCTCACTGCCGGGATCCTCCTCGGAGCCCAGGACCTCGCGCTGCCACAGGCTGTAGTCCGCGTACTGCACCGGCAGCGGCGACCACGACGGCACCTCACCAGCCGTACGCGCCGCATACGCGGCAGCAAGATCCCGTGCCAGCGGACCACGCGACCACGCATCACTCACGATGTGATGCAGGAGCAGCAGAAGTACGTGCTCCTCGTCGCCCAACGCGAACAGCGTGGCCCGCAGGGGCGTTTCTGCGGACAGGTCGAACCCGCGGCGGGCGGCCTCGCGCAGCTGCTCGTCGATGGTGTCCGGATCCGATTCGACGACCGTCAGCTCCGGATGGGTCACCTGCGGCTCGAGGATCATCTGGTACGAGCCCTCGGCGTCCTCGGTGAAGACGGTGCGCAGGCTCTCGTGCCGCGCCACCACATCCGCCAGCGCCTGACGCATGGCCTCACGGTCGAGGGGACCGGTCAACCGCAGCGACACGGGAATGTTGTAGGTGGCGGTCGGGCCTTCGAACTGGTTCAGGAACCACAGCCGCTGCTGTGCGTACGACAGCGGAATGCGGTCCGGACGCGGACGGACGGTCACGCCCCGACGGGCGACCGAGGCCCCTTCCAGCGCCGCGGAGATACCCGCGACGGTCGGCGTCTCGAAAAGCTGCCGCACCGCCAGTTCAGCGTCCAGGGCCGTGCGGATACGGCTGACGAGCCTGGTCGCGAGAAGCGAATGGCCGCCGAGCTGGAAGAAGTCATCATCGATGCTCACAGCCGGCACACCGAGGACCTCGGCGAACAGATCGCACA
>NZ_JBQQBX010000091.1:0-1683 GCF_052245475.1 Streptomyces sp. 7N604
TGTGCGATCTGTTCGCCGAGGTCCTCGGTGTGCCGGCTGTGAGCATCGATGATGACTTCTTCCAGCTCGGCGGCCATTCGCTTCTCGCGACCAGGCTCGTCAGCCGTATCCGCACGGCCCTGGACGCCGAGCTGCCCATCCGGCAGCTTTTCGAGACGCCGACCGTCGCGGGTATCTCCGCGGCGCTGGAAGGGGCCTCGGTCGCCCGTCGGGGCGTGACCGCCCGCCCGCGTCCGGACCGCATTCCGCTGTCGTACGCACAGCAGCGGCTGTGGTTCCTGAACCAGTTCGAAGGCCCGACCGCCACCTACAACGCCCCGGTCGCACTGCGGTTGACCGGTCCCCTCGACCGTGAGGCCATGCGTCAGGCGCTGGCGGATGTGGTGGCGCGGCACGAGAGCCTGCGCACCGTCTTCACCGAGGACGCCGAAGGACCCCGGCAGATCGTGCTGCCCGTCGAGGAAGCCCGGCCGGAACTCCCGTTCACGGAGACCAGTGAGGCGCGGCTTCATGACGATCTCGCGCGCGCCGCGAGCCACGGCTTCGACCTCGCCTCCGACATCCCCTTCCGGGCAGGGCTGTTCGCCGTATCGCAGGACAACCACGTCCTGCTCGTGCTGACGCACCACATCGTGAGTGATGCGTGGTCGCGTGGTCCGCTGGCGCGGGATCTTGCTGCTGCGTATGCGGCGCGTACGGCTGGTGAGGTGCCGTCGTGGTCGCCGCTGCCGGTGCAGTACGCGGACTACAGCCTGTGGCAGCGCGAGGTCCTGGGCTCCGAGGAGGATCCGGACAGTGAGATCTCCCGCCAGCTGGCGTACTGGCGGGAGGCGTTGGCGGGTCTGCCGGATCAGTTGGACTTGCCGACCGACCGGCCGCGGCCGGCTGTTGCTTCCCACCGGGGCGAGCGGATCGCCTTTGAGGTGCCGGCGGAGCTGTACGAGCGTGTGGTCGCCCTTGCCCGGGAGACTCAGGCCAGTCCGTTCATGGTGGTGCAGGCGGGCCTGGCGGCATTGCTGACCCGGCTGGGTGCCGGGACGGACATCCCGGTCGGCACCCCGATCGCAGGCCGCACCGACGACGCCGTCAATGATCTGATCGGTCTCTTCCTCAACTCGCTGGTGCTGCGCACGGACACTTCCGGCGATCCGACCTTCACCGAGCTGATCAGCCGTGTCCGTACGACCAACCTGTCGGCGTACGCGCATCAGGATCTGCCGTTCGAGCGGCTGGTCGAGGCGATCAATCCGGAGCGGTCGCTGTCCCGGCACCCCCTCTTCCAGGTGTTGCTGACCTTCAACAACACGGACTACCAAGGTGCGTTGGATGCCTTGGACGGCCTTCCCGGGCTGACGGTCGCGCGCGAGCCGGTCGACGTCTCTGTCGCGAAGTTCGACCTCGCTTTCGGCTTTGCCGAGAACCGCCACGACAGTGGCCAGGAGACGGGTTTGCAGGGCGTCCTGGAGTACAGCACCGACTTGTTCGACCGCGTCACCGCCGAATCGCTGGTCGACCGGTTGATGCGTGCGCTGCGGTCGGCTGTCGTCGAGCCTGATGAGCCGATCAGCCGAGCGGAGCTGCTGGATGCCGATGAGGCCCGCAGGCTGCTGGTGGAGTGGAATGACACCGGGCGTGTGGTGCCGTCGCTGTCGGTTTCCGAGTGGTTCGAGGAGCGGGTTGCGG
>NZ_JBQQBX010000092.1:0-1669 GCF_052245475.1 Streptomyces sp. 7N604
TCGTTAGGGCTCGCAGAGAATCAACATGCGGGTTTGATCTTCATCGGGGGCTGGCTGCTGTACTTGTCGAGGTGGGCGGCCACGTCCGTTGGGGTGCGGAATCGGGCGGTTGAGGGCGGGAACGCGTGCTCGGACAGTAGGGGCCGTACCTCTTGGACGGCCCGCGTGAGCGTGCTGCGGGTGACGCCGAAGAGCCGGGCGAGCAGTTCGTGGGTGCCGATCTTGCGCAGGCAGAGGACGGCGGCCAGAATCCGGTCCGCATCGGAGAGCTTGTCCTTGGCGCCCGCGCCTGGCGCGCGGAGTCGCTCACCGCCCCGGCGTTCGTGGCGCAGCCGCTCACGTTGGTGTGCCAGCGCGGGGTCGACGAGTTGACCAAAGCGTCCAGTTGCGAGATGGCCATGCCGGTCAGCTCCGGGTCGCGGAGCAGAGAGGTGTCGAGCCCGTCCGGGCACCCGGGCTGCTCGGCGACGATCGCGGCAGCGGCTTCCGATCCTGCCTCGCAGCCGGGGGCCGGCTGGGGCCCGCCAGGGTGGAGCGTGTAGTTCCAGTCACCGTGGAAACGGTGCCGGCTCATCGGCAGGGCATCGATCTCGTCGTCGGTGACCTTTACGCCGGTGTCGTAGGTGCTCGGGTCGAGTTCGGCGTGGACTCTCAGCCCGGTGCGGGTGGTGGTCGCCGCGATGCTCTTCACGATGACTTCGTGGCTGGTCAGCGGCCTGCCGCGCCAGTTCATGCTGATGTGGGAGAACAGCCGGTGCTCCACCTTGTTCCACTTCGATGTCCCGGGCGGCAGGTGACAGACGGTGATTGCCAGGCCCGTCTGACAGGCCAGAGCGGCGAGTTCGCTCTTCCAGGCGCGGGTGCGGTAGCCGTTGGAGCCGCCCGCGTCGGCGGTGATCAGCAGACGGGTGGCGTGTGGGTAGTCGTGGCGGCCGCGGACCTGCCACCAGCGGCGGATGGAGGCGACAGCGAACGCGGCGGTGTCGTGGTCGGTGCCGACACTGACCCAGCCGGTGTTGGCGCCGATGTCGTAGATCCCGTACGGGATCGCCTTGCCCGGCCCTTGCCGGTCCAGGAAGTCATGTGTCTTGACCAGCACCGGCTCACCCTCGGGCCGCCACTGACGCCCGGCATTCTTGTAGTCGCCGACCAGCTCTTTCTTCTTCGTGTCCACGCTGATCACCGGGTCCCCGGCACCCATGTGGTCCTTGGCATGGTCATTGATGTAGTGGAACTGGGCGTCACGATCGGGATGTTGCGCGCCTTCGATGGTCTTGGCGTTGGCCTGCAGGCTGAAGCCCTCCTCCCGCAGCAGGTCACCGACCGTGTCCGCGCTCACCTTGTGTCCTTGGCAGGTGAGCTCGGCCGCGAGATTCCGGGTCGACTTCGTCGTCCAGCGCAGCGGCGACATCGGATCCCCGCGCACATCCGGCTCGACTAGTGCCAGCAGCGCCGCCCGCAGACCCCGATCCACGTCCGCGGTCCTCTTCCGCCCGCCGCCAGGTCGGCGAACCCGGCCCAGCGGTTCCTCGCCGGCCTCCAGTTCGTCCATACCCTTACGCACCGTTGTCTCGCTGACTCCAGCCGCACGCGCGACCGCCCGGATCCCGCCATGTCCCAGGACCCGGGCCTCGGCCCCCATCAGCAGCCGCCGCTGTCGCTCGTCCAG
>NZ_JBQQBX010000093.1:0-1659 GCF_052245475.1 Streptomyces sp. 7N604
CACCGGCCACCCACACATCCACCGCACCGACCCGCACCAACGGATCAGCCACCACACACTCCAACACCCGCACCAACCGCGCCACCAAAGCCACGGCCGTACCCCGATCGAACAAATCCGTGCTGAAGTCCAAGGCACCGTGCAGGGCAGCGACCCCACCGGACTCGTCGCGCTGCTCGGCGAAGCGGAAGGACAGATCGAACTTCGCCGCGCCGGCCTCGACCCGTTGCTCGGCCACGTTGAGGCCGGGCAGCGAGGCAATCGCCTCGCCCGCTCCCTGATCGGTGTTGTTGAAGGTAAGCAACACCTGGAACAGGGGGTGCCGGGACAGCGAGCGCTCCGGGTTGACCACCTCGACCAGCCGCTCGAACGGCAGATCCTGATGCGCGTACGCCGTCAGGTTCTGCGTACGAACGCGGTCGACGAGTTCGGTGAAGGTCGGGTCGCCGGAGGTGTCCGTGCGCAGCACGAGGGTGTTGACGAAGAACCCGATCAGGTCGTCCAGCGCATCATCCGTACGCCCGGCGATCGGCGTGCCGAGAGGAATGTCCGTCCCCGCGCCCATCCGCGTCAGCAACGCAGCCAGGGCCGCCTGCAAAACCATGAACGGGCTGGACCGGGTGTCACGGGCGATGGTCGTCAGTTCCCGGTAGACGGCCGCCGGGATCTCGAATTCCACGCGATCGCCCTCGTACGAGGCCACTGCGAGCCTGGGACGGTCGGTGGGAAGCACCAGCTCCTGGGGCAGGTCCTCCAGTTCCGCCTGCCAGTAGGCGAGTTGGCGTGCGACTTCGCTGCCCGGGTCCTCGTCGGAGCCGAGGACCTCGCTCTGCCACAGGCTGTAGTCCGCGTACTGGACCGGCAGCGGCGACCACGACGGCGCCTCACCGGCCGTACGTGCCGTGTACGCGGCTGTGAGATCGCGAGCCAACGGGCCCATGGACCAGGCATCGCCTGCGATGTGGTGGATCACGATGAGCAGCGCGTACTCGTCGTCGCCCAGCTCGAACAGCACGGCCCGCAGCGGCAGGTCCTCACACAGGTCGAACTCGCGCCGAGCGGCCCGGTTCAGCTCCTCGTCGAGGTGGCGGGCGTCGGTCGTGATGACCGTCAGCTCGGGCCGGGCACGGGACGCGTCCAGTACGACCTGGTACGGGCCCGCGGCGTCCTCCGCGAACACCGTCCGCAGACTCTCGTGCCGCGCCACCACATCCGCGATCGCCCGCTCCATCGCCTCACGGTCGAGAGAGCCGGAAAGGCGCAGGGCGACCGGCAGGTGGTACGCGGCACTGGGCCCCTCGAACTGGTCGAGGAACCACAGGCGTCGCTGTGCGAGGGAGAGCGGCAGTCGTTCGGGGCGCGGTGACGCCGCCCGCACGGCGGCCCGTGCCTGGGTGGCTCCGTCGAGTGCGGTGGCGAGCGCGGCGACGGTGGGGGTTTCGAAGAGCTGCCGTACGGACAGCTCGGCGTCCAGCACCGAGCGGATACGGCTCACCAGGCGGGTCGCCAGCAGCGAATGCCCGCCGAGCGCAAAGAAGCTGTCGTCGATGCTGATGCCGGGCAGGCCGAGGACTTCGGCGAACAGGCCGCACAGGATCTCCTCGCGGGGAGAGCGCGGGGCCCGCCCGACCCACTCCGGACCGTAGTCCGGGGCGGGCA
>NZ_JBQQBX010000094.1:0-1525 GCF_052245475.1 Streptomyces sp. 7N604
GTGGAGAGGGCGGGGCCGAGGCCGCGGTCGGTGAGGATGGCGGGGTGGATGCCGCGGGCGAGGTCGCGGAGTTCTTGGAGGGCGAGTTTCACTTCGCCGTGGGCTTCGTCGACCATGCGGGCGGCGGTGTCGGGGTCTTCCTGGAGTTTTTCCTTGGCGAGGCCGAGGTCCATGGCGAGGGCGACGAGGCGGGCCTGGGCGCCGTCGTGGAGGTCGCGTTCGATGCGGCGCAGGTCGGCGGCCGCGGTGTCGACCACCGTCCCGCGGTCCGACTCCAGCTCCGTCACGCGCGTGGCCAGCCGGGAGGGGCCGAGCAGCCCGGACACCATCACCCGGTCCACCTGCGTGAGGGCGCGGATCACCCACGGGGTGGCGAGGACGAGCAGCAGCCCGGTGGCGGAGGCGGCGGCGATCTCGAAGGGAGTGTCGAGGTAGAAGTCGTCCCTGGGGTCCTCGCTCCCGTACAGCTGGATGCCCGGCTGGTCGGCGTAGCGGTGGAGCGTCCAGTGCCACACCGGGTAGAGCAGCAGCGCCCAGCCGTTCGCCCACAGGACGAGCGAGACGCAGAAGGCGAAGACCGCCCAGGGGAAGTGCAGCAGGCAGTAGAGCAGGTGGCGCCAGGAGGCCCCGCTCTTGAGCAGCGCGCCGACCCAGGCCATCAGCCCGCGGCCGCTGGGGCGTACGGGCTCGGGCGCGGCCACGTCCAGGCGCAGCAGGGCCCGGGCCCGGGTGCGCTCCACCGAGCCGAACGCGCGGGCGCCGGTCAGCGCGGCGGCCAGCACCGGCACGCCGAGGAAGGTGACGAGCAGGCCGGCGCCGAGGGAGGTCATCGTGACCGCGTAGACGAACATCACGATCGCGATCGGCAGACTGAGCATCAGGTGGAGGAACTCGCGCCAGGTGCGGGCCTCGAGCGGCGCGCGCAGCGCCGCGGGCACCCGGTGCGGGCGGGTCTCCGGTCCGTACGCGTATGCGGTGTCCATGGCGGTGTCGTCCGTTTCTGCTTCCGCGGTCTGCCGAATGCTTGCCTCAAGGCTGCTGGACCGGGGGCCGGCGGGACCATGGAGCCGCTCGGTGTCTCGGGGGTGGGGCTTTCCCTACCTCGGCCGGCGCCTCGGCCCCACCTCGGCGTCGTACGGCGCGCGGGCCCGGCCTTCGTACGTGCGGGTACGGGTCCCTCGGTGAGGGCGCCGGGCTCAGGCGTCCGTGCGGTCCCGCCAGGGCAGCTCCGCCGTCACGGAGGTCGGCCCGCCCTCCGGCGAGTCGAGAACGAACAGCCCGTCCACCGCGCCCAGCCGCTCGGCGAGTCCCGCCAGTCCGCTGCCGCCGTCCAGCCGCGCCCCGCCGTGCCCGTCGTCCCGCACCTGCATGAGCAGCCGGTTCTCCGACCTCCACAGCTCCACGGAGGCGTGGGTTGCGTGGGCGTGTTTGCTGATGTTCTGGAGGAGTTCGGAGACGGTGAAGTAGGTGATGCCTTCGATGGCGGGGGCGGGGCGGGTGGGGAGGTCGACGGTGACGGTGACGG
>NZ_JBQQBX010000095.1:0-1426 GCF_052245475.1 Streptomyces sp. 7N604
TCCTTAAGAATGTTGGCGGTCCGGGAGGACCGGGTGTGGCTGATCAGGGGTTGCCGTTGATGGCTCTAGGAGAATGGCCGCCCGGTCCTCCGGGACGCTCCGACTGCTGATTGAGAGCTGCGGGCATCGCTGGTTAAGGACCTGTCGGCGGAGTGTTCCTCGGGCCACGGGGTTGCTGGTCACGGTGGAAATGGAGCGACAGGCGTGGACAGGCCGCACGAGCGGATATGGGTCGGCATCGACGCCGGCAAGGGGCATCACTGGGCGGTGGCGGTCGACTCCGACGGCGAGATGCTGTTCTCGACGAAGGTGATCAACGACGAGGCACAGATCCTGACGCTCATCGCGGCAGCCCGGGAGAAGGCCGCCGAGGTGCGATGGGCGGTGGACATCTCCGGCAGAGCCTCCACACTGCTGCTGGCCCTGCTGATCGCCCACGGCCAGCAGGTCGTCTACGTCCCCGGCCGCACCGTCAACCGGATGACCGGCGCCTACCGCGGCGAGGGCAAAACTGACGCCAAGGACGCCCTGGTCATCGCCGACCAGGCCCGGATGCGCCGGGACTTCACCCCGATCGACACGCCGCCGGAGCTGGTCTCCACACTCCAGCTGCTGACCGGATACCGGCGTGATCTGATCGCCGACCGGGTCCGGCTGATCAACCGGCTCCGCGACCTGCTGGTGGGCATCTGCCCGGCCCTGGAGCGGGCCTTCGACTACTCCGGGGCCAAGGGCCCCATCGTGATGCTGACCGAGTACCAGACACCGGCCGCTCTGCGACGCATCGGTGTCAAGCGGCTGGCGACCTGGCTGGAGCGCCGCAAGGTCCGCGGAGCAGGCGAGATCGCGGCCAAGGCCGTCGAGGCCGCCCAGTCCCAGCACACAACCCTGCCCGGCGAGAGCAGAGCAGCCAAGCTGGTACGGGACCTCGCGCACCAACTCCTGGCCCTGGACGAGCGGATCAAGGACAACGACCGCGAGATCCGTGAGACCTTCCGCACCGACGACCGTGCCGAGATCATCGAGTCCCTGCCCGGCATGGGCCCGATTCTGGGCGCCGAGTTCGTCGCCATCGTCGGTGACCTTTCCGGCTACCGGGATGCCGGCCGCCTGGCCTCGCACGCGGGCCTGGCCCCCGTGCCCCGCGACTCGGGTCGCCGCACGGGCAACTACCACCGGCCCAAGCGTTACAACCGGCGCCTGCGCTGGCTGTTCTACATGTCCGCGCAGTCCGCAATGATGCGGCCGGGCCCGTCGCGGGACTACTACCTCAAGAAGCGCGGCGAAGGGCTGATCCACACACAGGCCTTGCTCGCGCTCGCCCGCCGCCGGGTCGATGTGCTGTGGGCGATGCTGCGTGACAAGAGGCTGTTCACCTCCGTCCCGCCGGTCACGCAGACGGCTTGACACGATCATTGAGATTCTC
>NZ_JBQQBX010000096.1:0-1174 GCF_052245475.1 Streptomyces sp. 7N604
CTACTGAGGTTGAACTCGTGGTGTCGTGTCGTTGCTCAGGCGGGTCTGATGGTCAGGCCGGTCTCGGCGAGGCAGCCGTCTATGAGGTGGCTGCGGTACTGGATGTGCCGTAGGCCGCGTCGGATGCGCTGGATGAGGTGTTCGGGGGTGGTGAAGGCGACGTTGGAGAGCCAGCCGCGTCGCAGGAGGGACCAGATGCCTTCGACGGGGTTGAGGTCGGGTGCGTATGGCGGCAGGTAGTAGATGGTCAGCCAGTCCCGTGAAGCGGCGAACTCCCGTAACTCGGCAGCTTTGTGGACGTTCAGGTTGTCCCAGATGAGCACGATCGAGCCACCGAGTTGCTGGTGGGCTGCGATCAGCAGGTCCCGGTAGTCGCGCCAGGAGAAGCTCTTGCGACCGTCGCGTCGGCCGTCGTCTCTGCGCGGACGGTAGACCAGCCGGGACCGGTGGCCGGGTTTGTAGCAGGTCAGCGCGGCGATGGATATCCGTCTGCGGGAGCGGCCGCGTACCCGCACCACCGGGGTCCGGCCGCGCTGCGACCAGGTCTTCGCCTGCGGCGGCGTCATGGAGAATCCGGCTTCGTCCTCGAAAACGAGCCAGGCTCCACGGGCCGCCGCGAGTCTTCCGCGCAAGGCCACACCTCCTTGGCCCACCCGGCCACGGCGTCGTCGTCCCGCTCCATGGCGCGTCGGGCCGGTACCTGGCAGGACCAGCCGTTGCGCACCAGCAGCTTGCGCACGCCCTGGATCGTGTAGGTCAGGTGGAAGCGCCGACCGATCACGGTCTTGATCCGGTTCAGCGTCCACCGCTGGTCCTCCCAGCCGTGCGCGGCCGGCCCTTTGGCCAGTTCCCGCTCCAGCTGAGCGAACTGCTCTTCGCTCAGCCGCGGCAGCGATGCAGGGCCCTGCGACCGCAATGCCCGCGGACCGTTCTCGGCCCAGGTCCGCCGCCACCGCTGCACCGACCGGACACTGACCCGCAGCTCCTTGGCGATCAACGCGTTCGTCTCACCCCGGGCGAACCGCTCGGCCGCCTGAAGCCGTAACTGCTCGCGGAACTGCTGCCGTTCGACAGACAGCCCGCCACCCTGTGGATACCGCATCGCCCAGGTGATACCGCACGGACCAGGAGCCGTCAGCCCCCTACGACACCACGAGTTCAACCTCAGTAACCC
>NZ_JBQQBX010000097.1:0-1130 GCF_052245475.1 Streptomyces sp. 7N604
GACCTTTACCGGCCGTCGGAGGAGCACGACATGCTCCGCGAGTCGGTGCGCTCGCTCGCCGAGGCGAAGATCGCGCCGTTCGCCGCCGAGGTGGACGAGGAGGGCCGCTTCCCGCAGGAGGCTCTGGAGGCGCTGGTCGCGAACGACCTGCACGCGGTGCACGTCCCCGAGTCCTACGGCGGCGCCGGCGCCGACGCGCTGGCGACCGTGATCGTCATCGAGGAGGTGGCCCGCGTGTGTGCGTCCTCCTCCCTGATCCCCGCGGTCAACAAGCTCGGCTCGCTCCCGGTCATCCTCTCCGGCTCCGAGCAGCTGAAGAAGACCTACCTGAGCCAGCTCGCCAAGGGCGACGCGATGTTCTCGTACTGCCTGTCCGAGCCGGACGCGGGCTCCGACGCCGCCGGCATGAAGACCAGGGCCGTGCGCGACGGCGACGACTACGTCCTCAACGGCGTCAAGCGCTGGATCACCAACGCCGGCGTCAGCGAGTACTACACGGTCATGGCCGTGACCGACCCCGAGAAGCGCAGCAAGGGCATATCGGCGTTCGTCGTCGAGAAGTCCGACGAGGGCGTCTCCTTCGGCGCCCCGGAGAAGAAGCTGGGCATCAAGGGCTCCCCGACCCGCGAGGTCTACCTCGACAACGTCCGCATCCCCGCCGACCGCATGATCGGCGAGGAGGGCACCGGCTTCGCCACGGCCATGAAGACCCTGGACCACACCCGCATCACCATCGCGGCGCAGGCCCTGGGCATCGCGCAGGGCGCGCTGGACTACGCCAAGGGGTACGTCCAGGAGCGCAAGCAGTTCGGCAAGCCGATCGCCGACTTCCAGGGCGTCCAGTTCATGCTCGCCGACATGGCGATGAAGCTGGAGGCCGCCCGCCAGCTCACCTACGCCGCGGCCGCCAAGTCCGAGCGCCTCGACCGCGACCTGACCTTCTTCGGCGCGGCCGCCAAGTGCTACGCCTCGGACGCCGCCATGGAGATCACCACGGACGCGGTCCAGCTCCTCGGCGGCTACGGCTACACCCGCGACTACCCGGTCGAGCGCATGATGCGCGACGCCAAGATCACCCAGATCTACGAGGGCACCAACCAGGTCCAGCGCATCGTCATGGCCCGCAACCT
>NZ_JBQQBX010000098.1:0-1109 GCF_052245475.1 Streptomyces sp. 7N604
GTCACCGCTCAGATCGGTCCGCAGCACCAGCGTGTTGACGAAGAACCCCGCCAACCCCTCCAGCGCCGCATCCCCGCGCCCCGCCACCGCCGTACCGATCGGGATGTCCTTCCCCGCACCCATCCGGGACAGCAGTGCGGAGATGGCGGCGTGCATCACCATGAACATCGTCGCCCCGCCCCGTTGGGCGAGCTCCGTGAGCCGGGCGTGGGTCTCTGCGGTGATCTGGATCGGCACTTCGCCGCCGCGGAAGGAGGCCACCGCCGGCCGGGGCCGGTCGGCCGGAAGGACCAGCTCCTGCGGCGCGCCGGCCAGCGCCTCGCGCCAGTAGCCGAGCTGGCCGCTGATCACGCTGTCCGGGTCGTCGAGGTCACCCAGCACCTCACGCTGCCACAGCGCGTAGTCCGCGTACTGCACCGGCAGGGGCTTCCAGCCGGGCGCCCCGCCCGCCCGCCGGGCCGCGTAAGCCACCCCGATCTCCCGGCCCAGCACACCCATCGACCAGCCATCGACCGCGATGTGATGCGCCACGATCAACAGCACGTACTCCACCGGCCCCATCTTCAACAACCGGATCCGCCACGGCAGATCGACGCTCAGGTCAAAGCCCCGCCCGGCATAGCCGCCGAGCACCTCCCGCAGGTGTTCCTCCGCGGTCTCCACCACGACCAGCGGCGGCCGGCCCGCCTCGCCCTCCAGCACCTGCTGCCGCGGTTCGCCATCGGTCTCAGGGAAAACCGTGCGCAGGCTCTCATGCCGGTCGGCGACATCCCCGAGCGCCGCCTCCAACGCGGCCACATCGAGCTCGCCGGAGAGCCGCAGCGCCAGCGGCAAGTTGTAGCCCGCACCGTCGCCGATGCCTTCGAGGCGGTTGAGGAACCACATCCGCTGCTGGGCGTACGACAGCGGCAGCACCTCCGGCCGCGGCCGCGGCGTCAGCGCCTGCTGGACGGTGCCGTCCCCCTCCGTACCGTCCAGCAGGCGGGCCACGCCGGCGACCGTCGGGGCGGTGAACAGGGCGCGGATGCTGACCTCGGCGCCGAGCTCCGACCGGATCCGGGCGATGAGCTTCATGGCGAGGATCGAGTCGCCGCCGAGGTCGAAGAACG
>NZ_JBQQBX010000099.1:0-1076 GCF_052245475.1 Streptomyces sp. 7N604
TGTGCTGTCCCGGGACGTTGGTGACAGGCGACATGCCTTGAGCGGTCCTTGAAAGGGGTGAGGGCCTCTGGGTTCGGTGTGGATTGCGAAGTCTGCACCGATGCCCAGGAGGCCCTCGTTGTTCCACCGTAATGCCCCGCTGACTCCGACCGGCCGGCTGCGTTTGGCCCGGTGTGTCGTCGAGGACGGCTGGCCTGTGCGGCGGGCTGCGGAACGCTTCCAGGTCAGCCACACCACCGCAGCACGCTGGGCCGACCGCTACCGCCGACACGGGGCCGCCGGGATGCAGGATCGCTCCAGCCGCCCGCACCATCAGCCCCGCCGCACCCCAGAAGCCATCGAGGAGCAGGTCGTGCGCCTGCGCCGCGAACACCGCATCGGACCGGTGCGGCTGGCCGCCCGATGCGGCATCGCCGCCTCCACCGCCCACCGCATCCTGCGCCGTCACGGCCTGCCCGTTCTGGCCGCCACCGACCGGGCCACCGGCGAACCCGTGCGCCGCTTTGAGCGCGCCCGGCCCGGAGAACTGATCCACATCGACGTCAAGAAGCTCGGCCGCATCCCCGACGGCGGCGGCCACAAAGTCCTCGGCCGCGCAGCCGGCCGGGCCAACCAGGACCGCCGCAACGGCACCGGATACGCCTACCTGCACACCGCCCTGGACGACCACTCCCGCCTGGCCTACACCGAAGACCTGCCCGACGAGAAGGCCGCCACCTGCGCGGCCTTCCTTCGACGAGCTGCCGCCTGGTTCGCCGCACGCGGCGTGAGCGTCGAGCGGGTGCTGACCGACAACGCCTGGGCCTACACCAAGAACACCTGGCGCGACACCTGCCGGCAGCTGGGCATCAGCCCGCGCTGGACCCGGCCCTGGCGGCCGCAGACCAACGGCAAGGTCGAACGCTTCCACCGCACCCTGCTCGAGGAGTGGGCCTACCACCGGCCCTACACCTCAGAAGCCGAACGGCAGGCCGCGTTTCCCGACTGGCTGGACTGGTACAACTACCACCGACCCCACACCGGAATCAGCGGCCAAACCCCAGCCAGCCGCGTCACCAACCTCTCCGGTCAGCACA